>NZ_JANRHN010000010.1:0-95397 GCF_024733745.1 Bacteroides sp. ET225
GTATTCTTTTTAATGCGTCAGCCCTGACGGATAATTCCGGGCAAGATGCCGCGTATGGATATCCCAAACAGCCGTTTTCCGGATGCAGGCAACAGGCTGCATGCCAGCAAAGCCGCCGGAAGCCCGCCAACGTTTGCCCCCAACCATGCAGCCTCCAGCCTGTTAATAAAAATCAATCAATGAACAAAACCGGCATCCGGATTGTATATATTTTTGCAAAATATACATTTATAATATAACAAAGAACAGACAACATGAAACGAAAGAACGTACTGAATGTTTTGGCACTCTTTGCTGCCTTGTCCGGATTGGCTGCCTGCTCGGAAAAGAACAACGACAATCCACCCACAGAAACCTTAACTCTTTCATTAGAAAAAAGCATCACACTTACTGTAGGCGAAGAACATCAGTTGTCGCTCAAAATCACTCCCGCAACCGACTATCAGGTGAATTGGGGAAGTGTCGACGCATCCGTCGCCACCGTTTCCGAAACAGGTCTGCTTAAGGCCGTGGCCAAAGGAGAAACCGAAGTGACAGCAACCGTAAACGGACATACAGCCGTGTGCGAGGTTACGGTGAAGGCTTCAGAAACATCTCAGCCCGAAACTTCCATACGCATCGCCCTCGCCGACTATCCGGATGCAGAATCCGTGGCACGGGCCATAAAGAATGCCGACGGGAAAGGCATTACCGAATACATCCTTTCGGGCGACTTTTCGAAACTGGGCATCGAAACCGTAAAAGACGCCGAGGGATATGTGACGGATGTAAAGAATCCCTTTTTAGGAACCAAGGCCGAAGTGATAGACATGTCGGGCGTAAACGGATGGCCGCAGGTGGAATCCGGCGACCTCAAGACGCTGCCCGGGCTTCCCCCTTATGCGTTCAACGGAAAGAACGGACTGAAACGTGTGGTTCTGCCCGATGAAGTGAAAGCGATAGGCAGCTATACTTTCATAAGCTGCATCTCGCTCGAGTCCATCACGGGCGAAGGGCTTGTTTCAATCGGAGAGAACGCCTTTACGGAGTGCCACTCGCTGTCTGCCTTATCCATGCCAAAAGCTGAATCGGTCGGAGATTTTGCGTTCATCAATTGCGAGGCGCTGGAAACTGCCGTCTTCCCCAAACTGCAGACCGCCGGCAACGCGGCCTTTTTCGGGTGCTACAGGCTGCGCTCCGCAGAAATGCCGAAAGTTTCCTTCATCGGACAACGCATCTTCCAGGGATGTGACGCGCTGGCCGAACTGAAGCTGAACGCCTCGGCAGAAGTGCTTCCCAACACGTTTGAGGGGCTCGACACTGCAAACTGCACGCTCTGGCTCGACCAAGCTCCCGAATCCGGAAACAAGTGGAAAGACAAGGACTGGAAAAAAATAGAAACATACCCGAAAGAATAAAAAACTTTCATATAGCACCGGCTCAATACTTTTCTTATTTCAATTCCAGGCGGGCCGTCATTCCGGACAAAGAATGGCGGTCCGTTTTGAATTTGAAGAAAACCGCGCCGGCATATCCGCCCGGCAAAAAAGGCAGGAATCCGCTTCCGGTTGCAATTTATCAGATTATCAGAAAAAAAACACATTTTTATGTTTCCATGCAACAACTTATCTCCTGAAAATTTGTATTTTTGCAGCCGAATCACTTTTAAAAGAAAAAAGCATGTCAGAAACAAAAAGAATAAAGACCGCTCTGGTATCCGTTTACCACAAGGACGGACTGGATGCCATTTTGGCAAAGCTTCATGAAGAAGGCGTAGAATTCATGTCAACAGGCGGAACCCGCCAGTTCATCGAATCGCTGGGATATCCCTGCAAGGCAGTTGAAGACATCACAACCTATCCGTCAATTCTCGGCGGCCGTGTCAAGACGCTTCATCCCAAAATTTTCGGAGGCATACTTTGCCGCCGCGAACTGGAAAGCGACCAGCAGCAGGTGGCACAATACGAAATCCCGGAAATAGATCTGGTAATCGTTGACCTGTATCCGTTTGAAGACACTGTGGCCAGCGGCGCTTCTGAACAGGACATCATCGAAAAAATAGATATAGGAGGAATCTCGCTGATCAGAGCCGGAGCCAAAAACTTCAACGACGTGGTTATCGTTGCAAGCAAGCATCAGTACCAGCCGCTGCTCGACATTCTGAAGAGCCAGGGAGCTGAAACGACACGCGAACAGCGCCGCTGGTTTGCCGGAGAAGCATTCACGGTGTCGTCGCACTATGATTCGGCAATCCGCGACTACTTCAAGAAATAAAAAACAGGAAAAGAGAGAAACAGACATTCCCTACGGAATGCATGCTTCCCGCTTAACCGTCTTTCATCAACAGTCAACTATCAATCAACAGAGAAAATGGGCTTATTCTCATTTACACAAAATATTGCAATGGATCTTGGTACGGCCAACACCATCATCATCAGCAATGACAAGATCGTTGTCGATGAGCCGTCGGTTGTGGCTTTAGACCGCCGCACCGACAAGATGATAGCCGTGGGCGAACGTGCCAAGATGATGTACGAAAAAGAAAATCCCAATATCCGCACGGTCAGGCCGCTCCGCGACGGAGTGATCGCTGACTTCAACGCATGCGAACAGATGATGAGAGGGCTTATCAAGAAAGTCAACTCAGGACGCCACCTCTTCACGCCCTCGCTGCGCATGGTTATCGGTGTACCCTCCGGTTCGACGGAAGTGGAACTGCGCGCCGTACGCGACAGCGCTGAACACGCCGGAGGACGCGACGTCTATCTTATCTTTGAACCGATGGCGGCAGCGCTCGGCATCGGGCTGGACGTAGAAGCTCCCGAAGGAAACATGGTGGTCGACATCGGCGGCGGATCCACAGAAATTGCCGTGATATCATTGGGAGGCATCGTGTCAAACAACTCCATCCGTGTGGCCGGCGACGAACTGACTGCCGACATTCAGGAATATATGAGCCGCCAGCACAACGTCAGGGTGAGCGAACGTATGGCCGAACGCATCAAGATTCACGTAGGTTCTGCCATTACTGACCTGGGAGAGGACGCTCCGGAAGACTACATCGTGCGCGGACCGAACCGCATTACGGCACTTCCGATGGAAGTACCCGTAGGGTATGAAGAAATAGCCCATTGCATGGAAAAGACAATCGCCAAGATTGAATCGGCCATCCTCAGCGCACTGGAGAACACTCCGCCCGAACTTTATGCCGACATCGTGAACAACGGCATCTATCTGGCAGGCGGAGGCGCTTTATTGAGAGGACTGGACAAGCGACTGACAGACAAGATCAACATTCCGTTCCACATCGCAGAAGATCCGCTGCTGAGCGTTGCCAAAGGTACGGGTGTGGCATTGAAGAATGTCGACCGCTTCTCTTTCCTGATGCGGTAAACAAGATACACAAGAGCTGGAGAATTGAACATGGAGGGCTGCTTCCGCAACATACCGGAACAAACGCTCATCTCCATCTTCAATTCTCCGTTCAATTAGACCTATAGACTGCCCTGATATGCGAAACTTGATTAATTTCCTGTTAAAATACAACCATTGGTTGCTCTTTGTTCTGCTGGAAGTGATTTCGTTCGTGCTATTATTCCGGTTCAACAACTATCAAGGCAGTGTATTCTTCACTTCGGCCAACCGGCTGAGCGGAGCGGTCTATGATGCTGTCAACCACATCACACGCTATTTCAGCCTGGCAGACATAAACAGCGACCTGACGCGGCGCAATGTCGAACTTGAAATAGAACTCGAACGTCTTACCGAGCAGCTGCAACGCTACACGCGCGACACGACTTCGCTCGACAAGCTCCGCCAGGAATCGCTGAAAGGATACCGGCTGTTCTCTGCACGGGTTACGAACAACAGCGTAACTCATCCCAACAATTTCATAACCATCGACAAAGGCCGCAACGACGGAATACGCCCCGAAATGGGAGTAGTCTGCGGAAACGGTGTTGTCGGCATCATCTATCTCACAGGGGCCAACCACTCCATCGTTCTGCCTGTCCTCAACTCACAAAGCAACATCAGCTGCAAAATCAAAAGGACATCCTATTTCGGCATCCTGAAATGGGAAGGAGGGTCGTCGCAATATGCTTACGTGAAGGACATGCCCAGACACTCAGAGTTCACGCTGGGCGATACAATCGTTACCAGCGGATACAGCGCCGTATTCCCCGCAGGGATTCCCGTCGGCATCATCGACGACATGAAGGACAGCCACGACGGATTGTCCTATCTGCTGAAAGTCAAACTTTTTACCGACTTTGCGAAATTAAATGACGTGCAAGTGATCAGTTCGACAACCGGAACGGAACAAGTACATCTGGAAGACAGCGCACGAACCGCATCCGACAAACAATAGACCGAAAAAAGAATGAAGCTATGCAACATCTAATAAGACTACAATGGTTTGTTCTTCTGGTGCTTCTTCAAGCACTGGTGCTTAACCATATCCATATCGGACAGTTTGCCACTCCATTCTTATACATCTACTTCATCTTGAAATTCAATTCAGGAACGAACATCAAGACCCTCACCTTATGGGCCTTTTTCCTGGGACTCTCCGTTGATATCCTGAGCAATACGCCGGGACTCAATGCAGCGGCTTCCGTGCTCACCGCTTTCTGCCGCCCCCGCATGCTGCGCATCCTCTCTACGCGAGATGTCAGCGACAACTTTGAGCCGAGCATCCGGATAATGGGAATGGCTTCATTTTTCCGCTATTCGCTGGCAACAGTGTTTCTGCACACCGCCACGTTAAATGTGATTGATGCCTTTTCATTCGTCAGCTTCAGCACACTGGTGCTGAAAATACTGACTGATACGCTTATAACGCTGGTATGTATCCTATGCATTGATTCGATAAGGAGGAACAGATAGTGGAACGCAACTACAATCTTGAAAAAAGGAAAACGGTAATCGGTGGAGCTGTCGTTGTTGTTGTAGCCATCTTTCTCATACGCCTTCTCTCCCTGCAGATCATGAGCGAAGACTACAAGAAGAATGCCGACAGCAATGCCTTTCTGAAAAAAATACAGTACCCCAGCCGGGGAGTAATCTACGACCGCAATGAAAAACTGCTCGTCTACAACCAGCCGGCATACGACATCACGGTCATCATGAAAGAAATTACGGCACTCGATACGACAGACCTCTGCCAGACACTCGGCATCACTCCAGAGTTTCTCCGGAACCGCTTCAAAGAGCTGAAAGACCGGCGGCTCAATCCGGGATATTCGCCTTATACCAACCAGGTGCTGCTCACCCAACTGTCGGCAGAAGAATGCGGAGTGTTTCAGGAAAAGCTTTTCAAGTTTCCCGGATTCTACATACAAAGACGCACCATCCGGAAATACGCTTATCCGGTGGGGGCACACATACTGGGCGATATCGCAGAAGTATCCAAGTCGGATATGGAAAAAGACGACTATTACATTCCGGGCGACTTCATCGGAAAGCTTGGCGTAGAACGCTCCTACGAAAAACAACTGCGCGGAGAAAAGGGAGTGGAAATTCTTCTGCGCGATGCCAGGGGCAGAATACAGGGAAACTACATGGACGGAAAATTCGACAAGGCACCGGTTGCCGGAAAAAATCTGAAGCTGAGCCTGGACATCGAGCTTCAGGCACTGGGAGAACGGCTCCTTGAAGGGAAAATCGGAAGCATCGTGGCCATCGAACCTTCCACGGGGGAAGTGCTGTGCCTGGTGTCATCTCCCTCATACAATCCACAGCTCATGTCTGGACGAAACAGAGGCAAAAACCACATGAAGATGGCCAAAGACCCATGGAAGCCTCTGTTAAACCGTGCCATCATGGGAACATATCCCCCCGGCTCTACATTCAAGACGGCACAGGCGCTGACTTTTCTTCAGGAAGGGATTATCGCCCCGTCTACAACCTATGCGTGCAACAAAGGATTCAATTTCCGCGGACTGCACGTGGGATGCCACGCACACCCCTCTCCGCTCCCGCTGATTCCCGCCATAGCCACATCATGCAACGGCTATTTCTGCTGGGGACTTTATCACATGATCGGCGCAAAAAAGCAATACGGCTCCGTGCAGAAGGCCATGAACACCTGGCGCGACTATATGGTATCAATGGGATTCGGATACACACTAGGAATCGACCTCCCCGGAGAAAAGAGAGGGTTTATTCCCAATGCAAGCGTCTACGACAAAGCTTACCGCGGCTCATGGAACGGACTGACCATCATCAGTATCGCCATCGGGCAGGGAGAGGTGACCTTGACTCCGCTGCAAATAGCAAACCTCGGAGCTACAATAGCCAACAGAGGATATTTCATCACGCCCCATGTGGTAAAAGAAATTGAAGGAGAATCCATCGATTCGATATACCGCGAGAAAAGATACACCAAAGCCGACCGGTCACACTACGAGGAAGTGGTGCAAGGAATGCGGGCTGCCGTAACCGGAGGAACATGCCGCATGGCAAATCTTCCTGACATCGAAGTGTGCGGCAAGACCGGAACGGCTCAGAACAGAGGAAAAGACCACTCTGCATTCATGGGGTTTGCACCTATGGACAATCCTAAAATCGCCGTTGCCGTATATGTTGAGAACGGAGGATTCGGCGCCGTATACGGAGTGCCCATCGGCAGGCTCATGATTGAAAAATACCTGAAAAGGGAATTATCTCCACAAGACGAACTATTGGCAACAGACATTCAGAACCGGAGGATAGAATATGGCATACATGAGAGGTAGCGTTTGGAAAAATATCGACTGGTGGACCGTGGGGCTTTACCTTGCCCTGGTCATCTACGGATGGTTCAGCATATGCGGAGCCAGCTACAACTATGGGGAGCCGGAGTTCTTCGACCTTGCCACACGGTCGGGCAAACAGTTGATGTGGATAGGCTGCTCACTGGGGCTGGGATTCGTTCTGCTAATGCTTGAAGACCGCATTTATGACACATACGCCTACCTGATTTATGGCATCCTGATTCTTCTGCTATTCGGAACGATTTTCAACCCTCACGAAATAAAAGGCTCACGCTCATGGATCGTGCTGGGACCCGTCAGTCTGCAACCGGCAGAGTTTGCAAAGTTCGCCACAGCCCTTGCGCTGGCAAAATATATCGGAGAATACACGTTCTCCATGCAACGCACACGCAATCTGCTGACCGTTCTGGCCATTATCCTGCTTCCTATGATGCTGATAATTCTTCAGCAGGAAACAGGATCTGCACTGGTATACTTGTCATTCTTTCTCATGCTGTACCGCGAAGGGATGACAGGCGCTGTACTTTTTTCGGGAGTCTGCGCCGTTGTCTTTTTCATTGTCGGCTTACGGTTCGGAACAGAAATGATGCCGGATGAAATGACCTCATGGGGAGAGTTCTCGGTATTGACACTGATTGTGCTGCTCGCCGGAATACAGGCATGGATTTACAAGAGCCGGGGATCCTGCACTCACATGTATATTTTAGGAATAGGCGGAGGGATCATATTGGCAAGCAGTCTGTTCTCATGCTACGTCATACCGTTCAACGTGTGCCACCTGCAATTATGGCTGTGCGGAGCCTTATGCGTGTTCCTTTTCCTGCTTTTTCTGCGCGAACGGCTGCGCAACTATCTGTACATCATTTTCTTTACAGCAGCATCCATCGCTTTTTTCTTTTCTACCGACTATGTTTTCAACAAAGTTCTTGAACCTCACCAGAAAGTCCGCATTGAGGTTCTGCTGGGAATGAAAGATGATCCGGCAGGTGCCGGATACAATGTAAACCAAAGCAAAATAGCCATCGGGTCAGGAGGACTCTTCGGCAAAGGCTTCTTAAACGGAACGCAGACAAAACTGAAATATGTGCCGGAGCAAGACACCGACTTTATTTTCTGCACAGTGGGAGAAGAGCAGGGATTTGTAGGTTCTGCAACAGTCATCCTTCTCTTCATGGCACTTATACTGCGGCTTATCATTCTATCGGAACGCCAAGAAACACGCTTCGGCAGAGTGTACGGCTATTGTGTATTGGGGATTTTCTTCTTCCACCTGTTCATCAACATAGGTATGGTATTGGGACTCACACCCGTAATCGGCATTCCTCTGCCGTTTTTCAGCTATGGAGGCTCCTCTTTGTGGGGATTCACCATTCTGCTGTTCGTCTTTCTGCGGATAGACGCAACGCGCGAGAAATAAGCACACTACTTTCTCAAAAGACGTATGCCGACATCAGCGATTCCCGGAAGCGGATTGTCGCGCATCACATGGATGATATGCAGACTTCTGTTGAAAGAGTCTGTCCCGATAACCAGCGGCTCGTCGCAGACAAATGTGCTTTGATAATACCCGCCCGCACTGCGGTCTTCATTCCACCGCCCGTTTTCATCGGCAAGGTAAAAATGCAGCGTATCTGTTACAGCAGGTAAGGTGTCACTCATAACCTTGGTAGCTTCAAGCCAGATATCCCTGTACGGATACATGTCAGTGTTCCGTATGCCTACTTCAAGCGTATACGCTGCCGGAGGAATCCCTGGAGGGAAGTAAAAATTCAGCGAATCCCCCCGCCCCCATCCGAAGTTCTCGGGGATAGCCTGGTAAGTATGATACACCGTATCATTCTGGCACGAAAAGGAAAGACAAGCCAGAAATGCCAGCAAAACAAAGTTTCTGAACTTGTAGAAGAAATAAGCGCCGCATGAATTTGCGTGATACACACTAGGGCCGGCACCACGCAAACTCTTTTCATCAAAATCACCATGCAAACAACTCTCAGACAGTCTGAAAAATGTCTTCGAATCAGGCCTGCACTTCTGGAACTGTTTTATTATCATTGCCTGAAGCATTAGTATTGCCTTCCTTTTCCGGCTGGCGCCTGTTTCCGTCATTCCGCCGGAACTTTCTGCCGTTCCGGTTCTGGCGCGGCTGCTGCGAAGCGTTGCTGCCTCCTTCTGCCACAACCTGCCTGCCGTCAGCCGGACGGCCTTCACGATGCTCTGCCGCAGCAGACTGTGCCTGAACAGCCTGCGGCATTGCTCCCCCTTGTTTCTGCCGCCCGTCGGAAGCAGGCTTGCGCGCCTGCTTATTCCGGTTCGCATTCGGTTCGCCTGCATTCTGCTTCTTTTCACTCTTTGCAGAAACATCCTTATTCTGTACAGAACTATTTTTCTGTTTTTTCTTCTTTTTCTTGTTCTTGTCAAAACGAGTCAGGCTTTCCTGCTCCAAAAGATCTTTTGAACGGGGGACATCAGACACTGTTGCATTTTCGCCCAGGGTGTCGGGCTTCTCCCCCTTTTTGTTCATGCTGATGACTTCAAACGCACGCCGTGCAGAGATTGTCACCTCATTCGCCAAAATGCCTTTGTCTGTGCTGTATGTCACCTGGTTTTTCAGGATATCAGCCTTGAAGTAATAATAAGTGCTGTCCTTCGTTTCCAAAGTAATCTCTTTGCTTGGAAGACGTTTCTGACATTCCACATAAGCGTCCACTTCGTAATTGAGGCAGCATTTCAGCTTGGCACATTGTCCGGCCAGTTTCTGAGGATTCAATGAAATATCCTGATAGCGGGCGGCACTGGTAGACACAGACACGAAATTCGTCATCCATGTCGCACAGCACAGTTCACGTCCGCACGGCCCTATTCCACCGATGCGGCCGGCTTCCTGACGTGCTCCGATCTGCTTCATTTCAATGCGGACACGAAATGTTTCAGCCAGCACCTTTATCAGCTGCCGGAAGTCCACACGTTCGTCTGCTATATAATAAAAAATCGCCTTATTGCCATCTCCCTGATACTCTACGTCGCCGATTTTCATCTGCAAGCCCAAACTCTCCGCTATTTTCCTCGAGCGGATCATTGTATCGTGCTCACGCGACTTGGCTTCTTCATACTTCTCCATATCCACCGGCTTCGCTTTCCGATAGATTCTGCGGATTTCAGCGTCAGGCTTGATATTGGCCTTCCGCATCTGCAACTTCACGAGCCTGCCTGTCAGCGTCACAGTACCGATATCATGGCCTGGACTTGCTTCGACCGCCACTACATCGCCCTTTTCCAAATGCAGCCCGTTGCTGTTCTTGAAATATCCCTTACGCGTATTCTTGAACTGCACTTCCACCATATCCTGCTCCTCCGCATTCCCTGGAATATCAGCCAGCCAGTCGTAAGTGTTCAGTTTATTATTCTGTCGTCCGCAGCCCTTGCAACAAAGCGGGCCGCTTCCGTTTTTAAGCTTGAATTCATTCATATATCGTTATCGTTGTTTCATTTCAATAATCATTTTCAGTGCCATATCAAAGAAAACCATTTTGGGATTCACATTCTGTTCAATGTGGGCTTGAGCTTCTCCCAACAATGCCATTATCTGAAAGATATTGCGTTCGTTGATGAACGGAGAGAACCGGACCGCAAAATGCTCCTCCTCCGCATTCATATAAACCATTTCCTTACGGTGGAAATTGTTGACAAAATTCTCTCTTGTCATCCGCTGGCAATACTCCAGCAAGTTCTTCTGCCGTTCGCGGCCCATCCCGGCAACCTGTTCGCTCCATGATTTGAGCCCGCGGATATCACGGCTGTATGCCTGACGCATCAAACTGACAAAAAGTTCGAAACAAAGCTTGTTCTCGTCGCTCAACTGAATGTTTTCGAGAGCCTTGATCAAACTTCCCGCCGAACGGTGAGCTATATCATGCGCATCCTCCTCCACCAGTCCGCAGCGTTCCTGCAGGAAGCGGACAATGTCCGCATCTTCCAACGGATGAAGATTTATCCGCTGCGTGCGGCTGACAATCGTGGCAAGCAACTGTTCAGGCTGCTCGCTCACCAAAAGAAACACGGTTTTGGCAGGAGGTTCTTCAAGCAGCTTCAGAAGTTTGTTGGCACACTCCACGTTCATCTTTTCAGGCAGCCAGACCAGCATCACTTTATAGCCTCCCTGACTCGATTTCAACGAAAGCTTCCGCTGGATCTCGTCACTTTCGCGCACATAAATCTGCGGCTGCTGGTTGCCGGCATCAATCTTCTCCATCCATTGCTGCAAAGTGACATAAGCGTTCCTCTCCAGCATTTCCCGCCATTGGGACAGATATTCATCACAAACCGTATCTTTACCGCCTTTTCTCTTGACTATAGGAAAAACGAAATGCAGATCAGGATGTGCCAGACGGTCCATCATCTTACAGGCAGGGCATTTGCCGCAAGCGTCTTCCGGATCCGGATGCTGGCAGAGAAGATAGCGTGACAGAGCCAATGCCAAAGGAAGCTTCCCAGTTCCAAGCTTGCCCGCGAACAACAGGGCATGCGGCATTTTGCCGTCATGCGCACAGCCCAACAAAAGTCGCTTCGCCTCATCCTGTCCAACTACATCTCTAAAAAATGGCATATCCCGTCTAAATTACTATAGCTGGACAAAAATAAAAAAAATATTGAACATAATGTGAAAGATATGACGTTTTTATTTCCTTTCTATAACAACGGAGTAAACAAATGCGCAAACCAGCCCACAAAACGTTTCCACGGGCCGCGCTTCCGATACTCTTCGCGCGTCATGACAGTACTGTTCTTTTTGTCGGCCTTGAACACATCTCCCAGTTCGGCAGTAGTGGGCAGGTCAAAGATAAACGCATTGATTTCATAATCACAGCGCAGACTCCTGCTGTTGAGATTTGTACTTCCTACCGTACAGAAGCGGTCGTCCACAATCATCACCTTAGAATGATGGAAGCCTCCGTTAAACACATAAATGTGCGCTCCTGCTTTTCGCAGCCTCTCGGCAATATAGAATGCCGCATCGGGCGTAAAAGGAATGTCTGATTTGCCCGGAATCATGATCTCAACCCGCACCCCGCGTCTGGCAGCCCGCTTAATGGCTTTCCGCACGCTGCGTGTAGGCGTAAAGTAAGGATTGATTATCTGAACCTTATGTTCGGCCACATCCAAGGCAGTGATATAAGCTTTGCGCATAATGTCGGGAGCCACCTTTGGCACACGCTGCACAATGGCCACCTGGCTGCCGAGGTGAGAAGAAGCTGTATCTGCATGCAGCGCGCCTGAAGTGTAGGGAAAATACCGGCTGCCTTCCACCTGCTGGTGCGACTCCTGATTCCATACCCGGAAAAAAGCTTTCTGAAGCTGTTCGGAAGCAGGCCCTTCAATCCGTACATGCATATCGCGCCACTGGCCCACTTCAGGAAGGCCGTTTATATAATAATCAGCTATATTCATTCCCCCCGTATATCCCGTCGTTCCGTCAATGACCACAATCTTCTGATGATCTCTGCAAAAGATATGGTTCACATAAGGAAAGCGGATAGGATCGAACTTGATGATTTCGATGCCACGGTCGTTCAACATTTTCAGATGCTCCTTCCGGAGCGGGCGGCTGTTTGACAAGTTTCCAAAGTCATCGAACATGGCGCGTATTTTCACCCCCTCCTTCGCCTTTTCGGCCAGAAGGGTAAAAAGCTCCTTTGCTATCGAGTCGTTGCGGAAATTGAAATACTCCAAATGAATATCCTGCTTTGCCTTCCGTATATCCTTGAACAGATGGGCGAACTTGCTCCTTCCGCTGGTAAGGAGAGTGATTTTATTATGCTGTGTCACAGGTATATCCCTGCTATGCAGGAAACGGACAAAAAGAGAATCGGAGGGCAAATAAGCCTTCGATGAGTCTACAGCCGCCGCATTCTGCGCCTGCACACCAAAGACGCACCAAAGAAAGAAAAACGACAACAAACATCTATTTTGATTTTTCTTCATTCCAATTCTGATTCAAACCGAAGCAAAAGTATGGAATATTTCAGAAACAGCAAAAGCACACGCACAAAATACACGCAACTCCGACAAAACAAGCCATTACCCCAGCCAAGACGACCACTTATCCTTCCGACATTCTGACCACAGCCTGCCGCCTGTCCGGACATTACAGATTGCCCAGTGACACGCTCAAGCGAAGCAGCCCCACCACATCCTTGCGATGATGGCTATAAATAAAATGCAGTGCCGGCTGTATGGAAAGCCAGTTGTTCAACGGAACCAGCCACGTATGCTCCATACCCACTTCATTGCCTTCAAGGTGGTCATGCATGCGGTTGACGGCAAACCCAGCCATCATCTTCCGATTTGAGATGCCGTTAACCGTAAGCCCTGCGCCCCAATAGCCATGCGTTCCTGACGTGTGGCGTGTCATGACGGCCCCCTGCAAGAGCAAACACCACTGCGTTCCCCTCCAATGCAGGAACGGCTGTTCCACCAGTCCCCAAAGTCCCGTTTTCCGGTCAAAAGAAGCTTCTGCGCCTTCCCCTGGAATTTTTCCATACACGTATCCCAGCGTATAATTGGCCGAGTGCTCGCCCTTGGTCTTATATTCATACGAAAGACTGCCGATAGAAAACAATCCCTCGGCAGACGGCCTGAAATGGAACTGCGTATCGAATGTTTCATGAGCCACACCGTTATATACGCTCACCTTGGCGACAAAGCCCTCAAAGGGATACACTTCAAGATGACCGCCTATTGCCGACATCGGGAAAGTAGCCACCGGATAGTTGTTTGAAATAATCGGAAAGTCCGCATCGGCCGGCGCCGTAAAGAAGCTGGTAGAAGGGGTTGTAAAATAATCAATGTCGATGTTGCGCAACCCCACAGACAAATACAGCAGGCTTCCAATCCGCTGTCCAATGGAAGCCTGAACCAGACGAAACGGCTTATTCTCATCGGTATAAATATTTGAATATCCCAGCAAACTGTTTTCAACCAGCTTGCCGGCCGCATAAGTAGCTATAGCTGCTCCCTCAAACTGGGCTCCTTTCCACAACGCCACATTCAAATCCGCCTCAAGATAATTCACCCATGCCGTCTTTCCGTCCGACATGTTCCAGTTGCCTTCAGTCATTGCAGTTACGCCCCATGACACGCGCGACTGCCCATAGGAACAGCACACACACAGCAAACAGCTCAATAAAGTTGTCAGCTTTTTCACCTCAAATAATATACGTAAATAATAATAAGAACATAATGCCGATTTATCAAAATCGCGCTGCAAATTTATATTCTTTTTTGCAATCCGCATAATTTAGACAAAGACAAAATTAAAACAAACAAAAACAAAGCATATAAACAACTGATAACAAACAATATACAGACAGAAAAAAAATAAAAGCAGGCACCCTATACCCTGATTCCTGACAAGCCTGCATGCAGACACAAAACTGAAGCACCCCGCAGAAAAGTCTGTCTTCAGGATAAAGACATGCATCTTCAAATTAAAGATACATATCTCCAGGCTGGAGATACAGATTTTTCACGGAAAAGTTTCACTTTTCAACAGGCCGGACAACTGGAACCAGCGTATTTTGACCCTCGATGATATAGCGTGTATCCCTTGACACATCGCCGACGGCATACACATGCAGCCTCAAATCTCTGGGACCGAGCAGCTCAGAACGTCCTTTTGCCTGTGACAGTTCGCTAATCTGCCGGATTTATTCGATTTTTCCAGTGATATTTCCTAACTTTGCATGCCGAATTTCATAGCACATGATAGACCAAGCCACCATAGACCGTATTCTTGATGCCGCTCAGATCGTTGATGTCGTATCAGAGTTTGTCACACTCCGCAAACGGGGAGTGAACTACATCGGACTCTGTCCTTTCCATAACGAAAAGACACCTTCGTTCAGCGTTTCTCCAAGCAAAGGCGTATGCAAATGTTTCAGCTGCGGAAAGGGGGGAAATGTGGTTCATTTCATTATGGAACATGAGCAACTGTCTTATTATGAAGCACTCAAATGGCTGGCAAAAAAATACAACATCGAAATCAAGGAACGTGAACTGACAGAAGAAGAAAAACAGGCGCACGATCTTCGTGAAAGCCTTTTTGTTGTGAATCAGTTCGCAAACGACTATTTCCAGAACATTCTGCACAACAGCATCGAAGGCCAGCGCATCGGAATGACATACTTCCGCGGAAGAGGATTCAGGGATGACATCATCAAAAAATTCCAGCTCGGATACAGCACCGACTCCCACAAAGCATTCGTGCAGGCTGCCCTGAAGCAAGGATATAAAGAAGAGTTTCTGGTCAAGACCGGACTTTGCTACCGAAAAGAAGACGGATCGCTGAACGACCGTTTTTGGGGGCGTGTCATATTTCCGGTCCATACGCTTTCGGGAAAAGTCGTGGCCTTCGGCGGACGCGTGCTGAACGCTGCCACGAAAAACGTACAGATGAAATACGTCAACTCGCCCGAGTCGGAAATTTATCATAAAAGCAAGGAACTGTACGGAATCTATTTCGCCAAACAAGCCATCGTGCGCCAGGACCGCTGCTTTCTTGTAGAAGGGTATACAGACGTGATTTCCATGCACCAAAGCGGAATAGAAAATGTTGTCGCCTCTTCGGGCACAGCCCTGACATCCGACCAGATCCGGCTGATCCATCGCTTTACGAACAACATCACCGTGCTTTACGACGGCGACGGGGCCGGAATCAAGGCCAGCATACGAGGCATCGACATGCTGCTTGAAGAGGGTATGAATGTAAAAGTCTGCCTGCTCCCTGACGGAGATGATCCGGACAGTTTCGCACGCAAGCATAACGCGACAGAATATCAGGCCTATATCAACGGGCATGAAGTGGACTTTATCCATTTCAAGACCAACCTGCTGCTCGCAGAAACCGGCAAAGACCCGATAAAGAAAGCTGCGCTCATCTCAAGCATCGTGAAAAGCATTTCCGTCATTCCAGATGCAATCGTGCGCTCGGTTTATATCCGCGAGTGTGCCCAACTGCTTGAAATGAATGAAAAGATACTGGTGGAGGCCACCGCCAAACTGATCGAACAGGCTAAAGAGAGCAAACAAAAGGAAACGGAACGCAAGAAACTGCGCGAACAGCGGAATTCCTCCTCGCCTGCTCCAGCCGTACAGGAAGGGGCGAAACCTGCACAAGAAGCGCAAGAATCAACAGGCCAGCCGGCTTTGTCCGACGGAAACGGCATCCCGGCAAACGGCGAGATTCCGGCTGACAACTATACGTCGTTCATTCCTGCCGAAGGAAACGAACGGAAAGTCTTTTATGAAAAAGAAGAAGACTTGGTGCGGATGCTTATCCGCTATGGAGAAAGAGTGATGTGCTATGTAGAAAACGAGAACGGCGATGAAACGCCGCTGACTGTCATCGAATACATTGCACAAAGTCTGAAGGAAGACGATCTCCAGTTCCACGATGCACTGCACCGGGAGATCCTCAAAGAAGCGGAAGAACGTCTGCACGATGACAGCTTCGTTGCCGAACGGCACTTTGTAAGCCATCCGAACCAGGCTATCAGCAAACTTGCAGCAGACCTGATCAGCGAACGCTACCAGCTGAGCAAATACCATTCAAAAGGCCAGAAAATAGTCACAGACGAGGAACGGCTCTACGAACTCATTCCCCGTCTGGTTATAGACTTCAAGCTGTCAATTGTAGAAGAAGAGATGAAACACACGCTTCAAGCTCTGACAAAACCGGAGATTGTCAACGACCCGCAACAATACACCCGCGTCATGATGCACTTCAAGGACATACAGCAAACCCAAATCGCCTTGGCAAGAAAAGCCGGCGACCGGGTGGTCAATGCTTCATAAGCCTGTTGAGCACCCCTTTCTCCCACATAACAGGCAGGCCTTCAGAAATACGGGAACGTCCCGGATCACGTCCTTCATTTATAGTGAACTCCATCACTTTTCTGGCTCCGGTCAGTTCTTCATCAATGGGATTGTCCGGCTCATTTACAGGAAATTCTCCGGTTACGGGATTTTCTCCCAAACTGTTGCTGATCATGCTTCCCTTGTAATTCGCCAGCACAGCATAACCGGTAGGAGTGCTCGGATCACAGTTCGAATACATATTCACCCATACTTCATACGTGCCTTTCTGCAGACAGGCCTCGTCAAAGAAAATATTCTCACTGTTTATATTGTCAATGTTACATCCGGCATTAGAGTCCACATCCAGGCCTATCGGATCCCACTCAGGCTCTTCGTCCGTATCAGCATATTCCCAGCCCATATATGCCTGATAATTTTCTGAATAATACGGGAAAGGCATACCATAATAAATCACATTCCCGTTCGGTTCCACTACATAAAGATCCACGTCCTTTGCATTGCTGAAACGCAGATTCACCTGAAGCGAACCAGTACCAGCTTCCACATAGCTGACATTTCTGGTCACTTTCGAAGAAACCTCACCATTCTTGTTTACCGTAGTGAATTCAATGGTAAAGTCACCGTCAAGATGCTGGCTGATCATTACAAGCACCTGATATTCATACAAAGATGCAGAACGCACTTTTGCGCTGACTATTTCAGGATTGCTCAAAGGAACCCTGATATAGCCAGTCTGTCCCTGAACGGTCAGATTCACTTCACTCAATTCTTCAGTAGACTGAAGTACCAGAAACGAGCTTCCTCCCGGAAGAGCCGAGCCGTCAAAAGTAGCCGACTGAAGCATCAAATCATTCTCCCCAACAGGCAATTCGCCTGCAACAAACTCCCCGCCTGCAACATCCAAATAATCATTCTGCAATCCACTGATTCCGGGGTCATCGTCGCTTCCACACGAAAACAAGAAGAAGGAACACAGCCCCAATACACACATCCGCAGTTTTTCCATGTTTTTCATAATTACATTCATTTACAGCGCCACTTCCCAAATCGCCGTTAACACTGGAGGACACAGGAAATGTTCTTTCCGACAAAAGAAGTGCCCTTAACTATCAAAAGCAAAATTAACGTTTCAAGCGAAAAAAGAAAAGCACGAATATCCCGACTCCTAACTAAGCAGCAGAAACAGGCGACTATCAGAATGAAATATGCAACTATCCGGATAAAATTGACAATCATCACGTTACTACTCCCAACTTCACCCGACACAACGTAAAAAATAAAAATCGAACGGGACAGAATCGTCAAAGACGACCTGCCCCGTTCTTCAAACTTAATATCTATGCAATTCGCCAATTGTCACAACTTGATTTACCAGCCAGGATTCTGATGCCCTTTCAGATTCGGATTGATATCCATTTCTGTCTGAGGAATCGGCCAGAGATAGTCACGTTCACGGACTACACGATCGTATTTAGAAGAAGTACGCATAATATTCTGTACCGGGCCTCCCACTTCTTCAAGCAGTCCCCAGCGCCTCATATCGCTGAAGCTATGACCTTCAGCTGCAAGTTCAACGGCACGTTCGTGCTTGATGCGTTTGAACATCTCTTCTTTTGTTGTGACTGACATCCATGCGTCGCCACCATTTATGAGAGGCATACCTACACGGTCGCGCACTTTATTCACGTATTTGGCTGCATTATCCAGATCATCCAGCTCGTTATAGCATTCGGCCATCATCAGATACACATCAGCCAGACGAATCAACGGGAAGTTAATCGGAACATCTTCGCGGTTGTTAAGCAAGCCATTCATATCACCTTCCGGCACAAACTTGCGCCACAGATAGCATAACCATCCGCCTTCCATTTTGACCCATCCGTCAGCCGGTTCCGGAGCACTTTTGGTTATAGCAAAATACATATCTTGCGGCTTATTGTTTACAGCACCCAAGTAATAAGTATAAGGGCAAATAAGCGATACGCTCATTCGGGGATCACGTTCTTCCTCATACATCTCAACCAACGGACCTTCGAATGGCCTGCTTTTCCCTGAGGTTAAGGCAGGCACTCCCTGAATTGTACCTGTCGGATATGCCTCGACCTCCGCCTTATTCAGCGTACAGTAAAATATGGATTCCCTTATTTGTGCATTTCCCGTATAATCCGAACCGGTAAAAGCATTCCAGTCAAACTGGAAAGTAGAATAGTCATAATTCTGTCCATCTTTGGTTTCATATGAGTCGGCCATATTGGTAGATACCATCACATTATGCCAACATGAGCCATAAGTAGAACGAGAGCCCATGTATTTACCCATCGGCATTCCGTAGTCCTGCCCTACTCCTCCCAAATTCTGGATCGTAAAAATCATTTCACTGCAATCATCAGCGCCTTTTCCGTCATCAGCCGGCTTGAACAAGTCCGCATAGCTTGCTTTTGCATCACCCGGAACGGTATACAATGCATATGTTGCATATTTTTCGGCATCAACTTCACCAGGTTCGCCGGCTATTTTCTTAAAGCACTCAAGGGCTTCACCATACTGCTTGTTATAGAGATGAAGTTTGCCTTTCAGCGCCATGGCTGCTCCGCAAGTAGCCCGTCCTTTATCGGCACTCTCCCATTCTTTCGGCAAAGAAGCGATAGCTGCATCCAAATCCTTGATGATAAATTCCCTTACCTCATCCTCGGTGGAGCGCGGCTTCAGCATATTCATGAAATCAGCCGAAACAACCGTAGTTTCATCGTAAAGAGGCACGCCACCCCACAAATCCAAGAGATAGAAATAATACAGCGCGCGCATGAATCTGGCCTCAGCCTTGTATTGAGTCTTCAGCTCGTCAGTCATCTCGCAATTGTCCACATTCTGCAATACGATATTCGCACGGGAGATGCCTTCATAAAACGCCTTGAACTTGTCGCTGACCAGTGATTCAGAAGAAGTGTATGTTCCCCGTGCGATCGCTTCAAATCCATATGGATCACGTCCTGCACCAACTCCTCCCAGACAGTCAAAAGAATACTGACGACCGAAAGCCGCTTCATTCTGCATCAGGCTATAAACTCCCATCATCGCCTGTCTGGCATGATCTTCCGTTTTAAAGAAAGTACCGCTCGACAATTCATCCTCCGGATATACGTCCAAATCATAGCACCCGGTTGTCAGAAACAGACAGGCACCTAAACTCAAAAATAATTTATATGCTTTCATAAACATTCTTTTCAATTAAAATGTAACATTAACGCCGATTACCATATTCTTCATCGCAGGATAAGCCAGACTCGTTCCCAGCTCCGGATCAAATCCTCTGAATGAAGTGAACGTAAAGAAATTCTCCATACTTGCATAAACACGGATTCTGTCAAGAGTCAGCTTGTTCATCCAAGCCTTTGGCAAGGTGTAGCCCAACTGGATATTACGGATTTTAAGGAACGACAGGTTTTCCAGATAGAAGTCGCTGTTCTGTGTATTTCTCTTATCCTGATAATCCAGCAGTCTGGGATAAGTGGCGTCTGTACGTCCTTCGTACCATCTTCCTTCACAAACCTCTTTATTCAGCTGATAACCATATCTTACAGTAGAAGCATTTACAAGGTAGTTCTGCCAATAAGCTTCTCCTCCGGCCTGACCTTGGAACAAGACAGCGAAATCTATTCCTTTCCATGCAACGTTCAGATTCAAGCCGAACTGGAACTTGGGATTCGGGCCGTCGCTCACAATGTCGCGGTCGTTCAAGTCGATGATGCCGTTGTCGTCCACATCCTTATACAGAAAGTCACCCTTCTCAGGCACGCCGAAGGCATCAAATGCGTTCGGATTCTTAGCCAACATCTCGTTTACTATAGCCAGATCTTCGTCTGTCTGAATGATGCGGTCTACCTGCAGCAGATACTGGGAGTTAATGGGATGTCCTTCCCAAATCACATTAGCACCGCTGATGGTCATTCCTCCCTTGTCTTTTCCTTTGTATTTATCAACCATATTCTTCACGTATGTAAAGTTTCCGGTTATTCCGTAAGAGAAATCTCCCACTTTATCCTGCCATCCCAAAGTGAATTCGATACCTTTGTTTGTAACCGTCGCACTGTTCTGCTTGGGGATTGAAGCTGTTCCGTGAACGATAGGAGCCGGCAAATCAATCAGAATATCCTTTGTCCTTTTATGGAAATAATCGAAAGTACCGGTCAAGCGATTGTTAAAGAAGCCGAAGTCAACACCCACATTGGTTACATAAGTAGTTTCCCATGTAAGGCCGGCATTTGCCAAAGCGATCTGAGCCATACCCAAAGCCAACGTATTTCCGACTGTATAATTGGAAGTCGCATAAGTCGAGATGGCATCATAGTTGCCTACAGAATTGTTACCCAGCGCACCGTAAGACAAACGAAGCTTCAGATTGCTCAGTCCTTTGTCTACAACATTCGCCATAAACGGTTCCTGGTCAATACGCCATGCGGCCGATGCCGAAGGGAAATAACCGGTGCGATTGTTCGACAAGAAACGTGAAGACTGATCCGCGCGGAGGTTCAATTCAAGAAGATACTTGCTTTCCCAGTCCAGATTGATACGGCCAAAGAACGAACGCATCGCCCATTCCGTGCTTGTTCCTGATGCCGTAGCATCGCCGATAGCCGCATCCATCGTGTTCAGACTCAAGTCGATCATATCTTTCTTATAGGCACTGAAATAATGGTTGCGATAACGCTCCTGGCTGGCACCAACCAAAGCGGTCAATCCCAGACGGTCTTTCAGGAAACGCGTTTCATAACGTGCGGTCACATCACCGAAGAAGCGTTCCGTCTTTCCGTTGTAATTCCGAATCCATGTATCACCTCCTGCCGGCGACGTAATCGTATTGGAATAGAAGTTCCACAGATCAAAGAACACAGGCTTGAGCGAACGATACTCATCCAGGAACTCGTATGTATAGGAAGCCGTAATGGAAAGGCCTTCTACCGGCTTCAAGGTTCCGAGAAAACGGGCACGCATATTGGTCTTGCGGATGTTTCCGGCCACAGCGTTCAAACGCCTCAACGGATTATTGGTCTGAGCCTGCGAGGCATCTTCCGTATTGTTGACACTGCCATATCTGCCGTCCGGCGAACGGAATACCATACCCGGAGTTGTGGCTGAAGCATATGTAAACACTTCGCTTACCGCTGTGGTTGCATCATCCTTATCATAGTTGGCGGCCGGATCCATATTAGATACATATCCGTTCACATAAGCGCCGAGAGTCAGCCAAGGCTTGATATCGGCTGTAACATTCACACGGCCGCTGAACTTTTCGAAGCCGGTATTCTCCATGATGCCCGGATTGTTCTGATAACCGAACGAAGAATAGAAACGGATTTTCTCGCTTCCTCCGCTCATTGAAAGCACATGATTGTGAGCAACAGAATTCTGGAACGAATCGTCCAGCCAGTTCGTATTAGGATATTTCAACGGGTCACTTCCCCCGGCATTGCGCCATTCGTCTATTTTTGCCTGGCTGAATACAGTAGCCTGCCCTGACTGGAACAATCCTTCATTGATCAGCTCCATATAGTCCGCATAATTCGACACCGGATCCATCGTGCCCGGGATGGTAGGCGAAGTGAACGAAACATAACCGTTGTAGTCAATCTTCATGCTTCCGGCCTTGCCCTGCTTGGTGGTAATCAGGATAACACCGTTGGCGGCACGCGAACCGTAAATGGCAGCCGAAGCCGCATCTTTCAGCACAGACATCGCCTCAATATCCTGAGGGCTTACAGAGCTGATGCTCGATTCCACACCGTCGATGATGACGAGAGGCGCAGAGTCGTTCAGAGTTCCTTGCCCGCGCACCTGGATGGTTGCATCGTCATTACCGGGCTGGTTGCTTGCCGACTGCACATTCACACCGGCGGCCATACCTGCCAGGGCATGAGAAACGTTGGTAATCGGGCGGCTCTCGGTCAGTTCGTCCATATTAATGGAAGAAACAGAACCGGAAAGGTTCACCTTTTTCTGCACACCATAACCGACAACTACAACTTCGTCCAGTGTCTTTGAATCTTCCTTCAACGACACAGACAACCGGGTGGTCGATGATGTAACTCTGATTTCCTGGCTGTTATAGCCAATATAAGACACCACAACAACACACTCTGCAGGAACTTTCAGTGTGAATTTTCCATCCAGATCAGTAATCGTACCGTTCGTCGTGCCCTTGACAACAACATTCGCACCGATAACAGGTTCCCCCGAACCATCCACTACGGTACCAGAGATTTCTTTCTGCTGAAGGATACTCTCTACAGCGTCTACATGGGAAACAGGAGAAGAACCAACGGCTCCCATCACGTTTGTGGCAGCAAAAATGAGCGATGCTCCCAACAACATCCTTTTAGAATAAAGGACTGTCATTCGTTTTTCCGTTTTCATTAAGCATTAAATTTTAGTTGGTCATATAATTCGGTTTCAATTATATCGGGAGCAAATATAAAGAAAGTTTTTAATCTATTCAATTTTAGTCCGAAAAAATTCATCAAATACCTTAATCCATAATAAAAAATCACAAAAAGCAAAAGGAGCACATCCGCAAAAAATGCTCCTGCCGCAAAAGAAGAATAATCGAAATTCGACGGAGGAAGTTATAAACAACAATGTTGTTTATACAAACCACAATGCGGTTCGTACAAACCACAACGTCGTTTATAGAAACCACGATGCCGTTTGCAAATTGAAGGGTGAAAAAGCACGTTTTTCAGAACAGAAAACAGCATTTCCCGGCTTGGAGATACAAAAGGCGCGTTTGCATAATTCAATCATTCTGCCTACATTTAACCGCAAAATTCTATAAAATCAACATCTATGAAAACTAAAAACTTTTTTCTGGCAGTCATTACATTCCTGGCGGCATTTCCGGCAACGCTGGAGGCATATACGGAAAGAAACCTGCTGCAAAGCAAAATCACCCGAGAACAAATCTCAGACTATCTGGTCACGCAACAGAAATGGGTGGACTATCCATCCTATGCAGACCGGGAAGGATGGGACAAGCTGCTGGGCAAAAATAAGGAAACAGTCATCAGAAACGGAGAAAAGCAGCTGAAGCACGAATGGAAGGTGATTACCGCAACCGACTATCTCGAGTTTGAAAGAAGCGGAAACCGCAAGATCATGGAATCACCGTTCGATGCAAACAACTATGCCATCGTACAACTGCTGCTGGCAGAACTGGCAGAAGGAAAAGGACGCTTCACCGACCAGCTGATAAACGGAGTGTTCCACACCTGCGAAATGACTTCATGGGCTCTGTCGGCACATCTCCCCAACCAGCCGTCCGGCCGCTCGCTTCCTTCATACGAATATGATCTGATCGACCTGACAGCAGGAGATTTGGGAAACATCCTTGCATGGACCTATTATTTCATGCACGACACCTTCGACAAAACAGATCCGGAAATCTCCCGAAGGCTTTATCATGAACTGGACAAACGCATCATGAAACCATATCTTGAGGACGACAGATTCTGGTGGATGGCAGTCAACTATAAGGAAGGAAACATGATAAACAACTGGAATCCATGGTGCAACAGCAATGCGCTCATGACATTCATGCTCCTGGAAAACAATCCGCAACGGCTTGAGGCAGCAATCTGGAGAAGCATCCAGTCTGTGGATAAATTCCTGAATTACGTACATAGCGACGGAGCCTGCGAAGAAGGGCCTTCTTACTGGGGACATGCATCAGGGAAAGTGCTGGATTACCTCGTCCTGCTGTCGGACATCACAGGCAACCGCATCAACTTCTTTGAGGACAGCCAGATCAGAAACATGGCAGAATACATATCAAACAGCTATGTAGGAAACGGATGGGTGGTCAACTTTGCAGACGCATCTGCCAAAGGAGGAGGAGATCCCCAGCTGATTTTCCGGTTCGGACAGGCTATCGGAAGCAGCCGGATGAAGCAGTTCGCCGCCTATCTCAAACAAAAGCAGAAAAACAGGATCACGCTTGCAAGCAGAGATTTCTACAGAATACTGGAAGGGCTGAAAGCAGATGCAGAGCTGTCCGGATATGCTCCGGCGCACGAAACTCCCGACTTCATCTGGTATCCGGAAACGCAATTCTGCTACATAAAGAAAGGAAAAGCCTTCTTTGCCGCCAAAGGAGGATATAACGACGAAAGCCACAACCACAACGACATCGGAACTTTCTCCCTATGGGTGCAGGGCACCCCGGTATTTCTGGATGCAGGAGTAGGCACCTATACCAAACAAACATTCAGTTCGGAAAGATACAAGATATGGACCATGCAAAGCAACTATCACAATCTGCCCGTCGTCAATGGCACTCCTCAAAAATACGGAAGAAAATACAAGGCCCAAGATGCAGAAGCCTCTCCCAACGAGTTCAGGCTGAACCTAAAAGAAGCCTACCCTGCGGAAGCCGGAATCAAAGACTGGATCCGCTCGTATCAGCTTAAGAACAACCAACTGGTCATCAGGGACAAGTTCAGTCTTGAAGAAGCCACTGCTCCCAATCAGATCAACTTCATGACTTGGGGGAACATCAGCATCGAAGGCGACAAGGTAAGCATCAGCAGAGAAAACATTTCCGCAACCATAAAGTTCAATCCGGACGAGTTTGAGGCATCAAAAGAAACGATACCGCTTACCGATCCGACACTGTCGAATGTTTGGGGAAAGGAAATCTACAGAATCTCGTTTACGGCAAAGCGTCTGTCTAAAGAAGGAAACTATAAGTTCACGGTCAGTTTTTGACCTTGCAGAATAACGCAACAATTCTGCAAGACGAACGCAGAGGCACGAAGCCACAGAGAAAACGCATTCAAGTTCAATACAAAAGTTCTGCGACTTTGTGCCTTTGTATTCAAAACGGTATCGCCTCAGGTCAGTATCTCGCCCGAATAAGGTTCATGAATTCTTCACGGGTTTTGGCCTGGTTGAAAGCCCCCGTAAAATCGGAGGTAGTCGTGACCGAATTCTGTTTCTCCACACCACGCATCTGCATACACATGTGTTTCGCTTCAACAACCACCATTACTCCCAGCGGATTCAAGGTTTCTTGAATACACTCTTTGATCTGCAGCGTCATGCGCTCCTGAACCTGCAGGCGGTGAGAAAAAATATCCACCACACGGGCAATCTTGCTCAATCCCGTAATATATCCGTTAGGGATATAAGCCACATGCGCCTTCCCGTAAAAAGGAAGCATGTGATGTTCGCACATCGAAAAGAAATCGATGTCTTTTACTATGACCATCTGACTGTAAGGCTCCTTGAACTTCGCCGCATTCAAAACCTCCCTGGGATCCATTTCATATCCGCGGGTCAAAGTAAGCATGGCCTTGGCCACTCTTTCCGGGGTTTTCAGCAACCCTTCACGATTCGGATCCTCTCCCAGCAGCGAAAGGATTTCAGCGTAATGCGCCTTCAGTTTCTCTACCTTCTCTTCCGGCCAGTTTATCAAGCTGTTGTCAATCATCATTCTATCGGTATATTTATTTGTTCGCGCACAATGGACACTTCCTTGAAGACGCCTGTCGCTTTCAGCATACGCATTGCCGAATGAGCCTCCTCCATAGTCTTATAGTCACCAACGCGGCACAACCAGCGTGGGGGCTGGAAATAGGTATAAACCGGCATATCTGGAAATTCCTCCTTCACCTTTGCCGCCACATCATACGCTTGCGAACGCGCCTGGCGGGAATTGTTCCCGGCATACACTTGCACGCGGAATCCTCTGGTCCTCAAAACATTCGGCTGTTCTGACGGTGAAAGTACATAGCGCTTGCCGATCATTCCGGAGATTTGCGCATCCTGATGAACAGTCACAACTCCTTCACCTGCACGGCGAGTCTGCAAACTCTCGATAATATTGCTTTGTGCGTATGCTCCGGCAGCACTGACCAGAAAAGCAACGACAGAAAAGAAAAGATATTTCATAATGTCCGGATTAAAAATAAAAGCACAGAGAAGCAAAAATGCACGCTGAAAGAGCGCCTGTTTCTGCTCCCCTGTATAAAATATAAAACGTTAAAGCTGTTCTGCCAGATTATTTGAAAGCATCGATAATGCCCTTGAAGTCAGCAGCCTTCAGTGCAGCACCGCCGATCAGTCCGCCGTCAACATTCGGTTTTGCAAACAGTTCTTTTGCATTTGAAGGCTTGCAGCTTCCTCCGTAAAGGATAGAAGTATTTTCAGCCACCTCATTGCCATACTTGGCTGCAACCAGCGAACGGATATGTGCGTGGATTTCTTCTGCCTGCTCCGGAGTTGCGGTCTTTCCCGTACCGATAGCCCAAACCGGCTCATAAGCCAGAATAACCTTGCTGAAATCTTCAGCCGACAGAGAGAATACAGAAGCCAACTGAGCTTCAACAACTTCGTTCTGCTTGTTTGCTTCACGTTCTGCCAGTACTTCACCGATGCAGAAAATCGGCTTCAGGTTGTTGGCCAATGCCAGTTTAACCTTTTCAGCCAGGATTTCAACTGTTTCATGATAATATGCACGGCGTTCTGAATGTCCCAGAATAACATACTGAGCACCTGTTGATGCCACCATCTCAGCCGAAACTTCACCGGTATACGCACCAGAAGCCTTGTCTGCACAGTTCTCGGCACCTACGCCAATGATAGCGCTGTCAACGATCGGAGTCACAGAAGCCAGATGGATAAACGGAGTGCAAATAATCACGTCGCAATTCGGCTTGTCTGCGGTCAGCACTTCGTTCAATTCCTTTGCCAAAGCAATACCTTCCTGCAGGTTCTTGTTCATTTTCCAGTTACCTGCTACAATGTTCTTTCTCATTTTGTTTAATTTTAAAGGGTTAGTATTTATAGTCAATGTATCAATCATTCCTCAGGATTCCCATTATCCGCTCTGTCGGGAACTTTTTTCTGTTTCTTCTCCTTCCTCCTGCGATATTTCATCCAAAGCAGATCTATAATTGTCAAAGCCGCCAGCGGAGCCAGAAAACTTCCGGTCACCTCCATCAATTTTCTGGATACGCCCTTGAGCTGTATCTCTCCCAAAGGCAAACGGTCAAGAGGAGCATTGAGCTGATATTCATCAGGCAGCGCATTCGCACTCCATTTATTGAGCACCACACCGTTCTTCAGCAGCATCAGTCCGGGATTGTAGCGGACCATGCTTTTCAATGTTATCTCATCTGCCAAAGCAAACGGATATTCGGCTCCTGTATTTTCCTGCCACGCCGATATCGCCTCATCTGTTGAAGAGGTCACACACAAGAAACGGTAGTCATGCTCCACACTGTAGTCGTAAATTTCATTGATCAAGTCTATCGAACTGTCATCAGCCCGATCCAGCCAGGGAGCTACCAGCAGAAAAACATATTGGCTGTCAGCCAATATCTCATCAGTCAAATTTGTTCCGTCCTCATATGACATCAATGCAAAATCCTGTATGGGAGGTTCATAACCTTTTTCCTTCAAGACCGTATGAGAATCAACAAAAGTCCAGAGGGAGTCGCCTGGATAGTTATCTATGGTAAAATCCTTTTTCACTCCGTCCTTTTCATACGTAAAGATCGTTTCATACACAGAAGGCTTTTCACCCTCCGGTATTTCTATACCTTTGCGGATATCCGCCCCTATATGATAAGGAAGAAAATCAAACACAGGCAGATAACGGTAACAGAAAATTGTAAAAAACAGAATAAAGATTATGCTGTACAATGATATCAGCCAGTCTACCTTGGTTGTCACAAGCTTAAAGATAAACCTCCTCCATTTGAACAGGCAGACAGCGGCAGCCAGCAGCACCAGATTCTTGAAAAAAGTTTCCCAATTGGTCAGCACTACCGCATCGCCAAAACAACCGCAGTCCGAAATCGGGTTCGCAATAGCCAGCCATAAAGTAAGGGGAGTCATGACCGACATGAAGAGAAGAACCAAAATGGAAGTCGCCCAACGGCGGATTCCAAAAAGAAGATAAACGCCGATGCTGAACTCAAAGGCAGCCATCAAGAAACTCGCCAGATAAGGAAACGAACCGCCGCTCAGACTAAACGCTCCCCATGCGTCCAGATAATCCTGCACTTTATAAACCGTGCCCAACGGATCATTAGCCTTAACGAATCCGGAAAACAGAAAAACAGCCGCCAAAAGAAAACGGCATGTATTTGCTCCAATTACAATTGCGTCATGTATATGTAAATGTTTGCTCGCCAAAGTTCTATCTCAATAAACAATTTTTCTGCACCTGCAAAAATACAGTTTTTTCACGGAGCAGCCAACAAAAATTCCATATAAAAAAGCCATCCGGAACGAAGCGTTACCAACTTCATTCGGGATGGCCCACTGAAATATCAAAGTAGATAATTATTTATGAACATCTCAATACTTGCCCGATCCGAAGAACCGTCGTGCGCTTGATGCCATTCAGACGGCACAGCTTGTCAATCGAAACATGATAGATACGCGATATGCGGCCCAACGTATCGCCTTTACGGATCTTATGGTAA
The DNA here is from genome assembly GCF_024733745.1 of Bacteroides sp. ET225. Taxonomy (NCBI): domain Bacteria; kingdom Pseudomonadati; phylum Bacteroidota; class Bacteroidia; order Bacteroidales; family Bacteroidaceae; genus Bacteroides; species Bacteroides sp. ET225. Next base: position 29,093 of record NZ_JANRHN010000010.1, read on the forward strand.
CGGATCGCAGCCTTTTCAGCTTCATCCGCACCCGACTTGCCCGCTTTCACGGCAGCCAATGCCCTCGTGCGCTGGTAAGTGTAACGGTTGGCACCACGAACGAACAGATAACTGTCGGCTACAATATCCTGATTCGGAAAGTCAAACATGAATTCCGGATTGATCACTTCCCCGAGAAAACGTGTTTCAAAATGCAAGTGAGAACCGGTCGAACGGCCCGTATTTCCTCCAAGACCGATCGGATCTCCCGCCTTCACATACTGGTCCTCATCCACAATCTGTTTCGACAAGTGTCCATAAATCGTTTCCAGACCATTATCATGACGAATCACCACATATTTGCCGTATCCGCGGCGTTCATACTTCACCATACGCACGCGCCCGTCGAATGCAGCACGGATTGTATCGCCGATATAAACTTTTATATCCAGTCCGTTATGCATACGCCGCCAGCGAGGGCCGCATTTAGAAGTAATTTTAGTGTGAGTTGTCGGCATGCAGAAGCCTGTAAGATCTATACGGAAGCTGTCGGGGATTTGCACTGTATTACCATAGGCATGGACGCGGTCATGGCTCCAGTTCGGATAAAGACTATATGCAGGATAAACGGCCTGCTCCGCCTTGATCTGGCGTATCAACGCCAATGAGTCTACAGCTTTCAATTTTCTGTCGATGGGAGCCTGTCGAGCCAGCAAGTCCTGTCCGCAGACATTTACACTCACAAAGGCCAAAGCCGCCATCGTCACTGTTCTAATACATTTTAAAATCATTACGTTATAATATTTTTCAGCAAGTATCCGTCGGCAAACTTTTTGAGAAAGTTTCGAACGTCTTCAGAATACCACTACAGGTTTACACAAATCAACTAAAAACGGCGATATTCTCCCCCTCTTTATGAAGGATAGTCTATCATATCCAACAAATTGTTCCAAAGATAATATTTTTCTCTTTGCCCACACCGGATGATTAACTATTTTTTATGTATTTTCAGTTGAAATCAATTCACGAAGCGCAGATTCCTGCTTTACAACATAAAAAACAGCCGGCGATATCGCATGATCAAATATTGCCTGAATCTTCTTTCCTCACGAACTTGCCTGCACTCCATTCATAGCGAAGCGGACAAGAACGCAGATAGGCCTTCAATTTGTCTGCCGTCCCCTTATCCAGATAGTCAGGAGTGCTATAGACAAACGAAATGGAAGGGCTTTCGGCGGAAAGTTCCGCTTTCAGCAGATACATGTCGGCATACGAACGCAGATTATCCAACGAGTCCTTTCCCGCCTCTGTCTGAGGAGAAAGATAAAAGTCCGTTTCAAGCGGGAGCTGCAAATAGTCGCCGGCAGGAAGCTCTTTCCAGTCGGAAGTAAAGAAAGAAACCTTGCTGTCAGCAGCCGGTGCCATATAAGTCTTCACCACACAGACAACATTGACGCTGTCGTTCATCGGAAGAAGCTTCATTTCCAATGTACTGGCCGATGTCAGTCTAACCGACAGGTAATCATCTGTCAGCCGGGTCATTTCCGAAATATTGCCAAAACGGTTTTTCACTTCCGCCTTCATGTTGCTTGCCAAAAAGTCTCCGAAATCCGCCCGATTGACTTCCGTCAACAGTGGAGATAATGAATCAGGCAAAGCCACAAACAAGGATTTCAAGTCTTGCGACCGCAATCCGCACGCATAACACAAAATCAATGCAAGTCCTATAACAATACGCTTCATAAACTTTGTTCTAAATCCGAGCCAAAGATACAACTATTTGCCGAACCGCAGCCATCATTTCCCATTTTTCCTTTTCAGAAAGTCTGTGGGACTTTCTCCGAAATAATCTTTATAACAACGCGCAAAATACGACGGAGAACTGAATCCGACTTCATAAGCGATCTCAGCTATCGTCTTCTCCGTAGAAGCCATCAAAGCCGAAGCTTTCCTCAACCGGACAATCCGAAGCAGCTCATTCGGAGAATAACCGGTCAGTGCCTTGGTCTTTCTGTACAACTGCACACGTCCAAGACCGATCTCGCTTCCAATATTCTCCACATTCAAATCAGAATCACTCATCCGTTTTTCAATCAAGTCATACAGCCTGTCAACAAACCCCTTGTCAATATTGCCCAAGGGTGTTTCCTGCACCGTGGCAGCGCGGTCACTGAAAAAGGATTTCAGCCGCTTATGATTGGCTATCAGATTGTGAAGACGGGTCAGCAGCAACTTCGCGCTGAAAGGTTTCGACAAATAAGAATCGGCGCCACATTCATATCCTTTGATCTTTTGCTCATCCATTGCATATGCCGTAAGCATCATCACAGGAATATGAGATGTCTGAAGCTCGCTCTTCAACCGTTTGCAGCACTCCATACCGTCCATCACCGGCATCATCACATCGCAAATGATCGCATCGGGAACATATTTCATTGCCTGCTTCACCCCCTCTTGTCCGTTAACGGCTTCAATCACCGTATATTTCCCTTGCAAAAGCATACGCACATAGTCGCGTATGTCCTGATTGTCATCAATGACCAGCACCGTTTCCTTATCTTCCGGAATGAACTTATCATCTTGCTGGCTGACGGTTTCCAGATCCGCGTCAAGCACAGCTCCTTCCTTCAGGTTTGTCAGCATCACATTGCGCTGCAATCCCTCTTCCAATGCACCAGCCTGGCGCATCGGTATTTCAATTATAAAAGCCGTCCCCTTTTCTTTTCCGCTTTCTACCCGAATCACCCCTTTGTGCATTTCCACAAAAGCCTTCACCAAAGCCAGTCCGATACCCGAACCGGCATGATGCACATCTATTTGGTAGAAGCGTTCGAAAATGTGCTGCACATGCTCGGCCGACATGCCTATGCCCGTATCAGAAAACTGCATTCTCAGCCAATCAGCCTCATCCCGCCTAAACCGTGAGAGCCTGACGGATATGCGGCCATTTTCTGGAGTAAACTTGAAGGCATTCGACAATAAATTATAGGTAATGCGCTCCAGCTTTTCTGCATCAGCTATCACAACGTATCCCTGCCCGGCCTCATCAACAGACATGTCAAAACGGATATGCTTACGGAACGACAAGGTGCGGAACGCTTCGGTCCACTCCTTCATCTCGCTGCAAATGTCGAACTCGGAAAGATGCAGCTTGAGCTTGCCGTTCTCAAATTTCCTGAAATCCAATATCTGATTGATCAGCCGGAGCAGAACAACAACATTCTTATGTGCAATGTTAAGCAAAGAGCGTTCATGTTCATTCAAGTTACGGCTTTGCAACAGCTGATCCACCGGATCGGCTATCAGCGTCAGAGGCGTGCGGAAATCATGCGACACATTGGTAAAGAAAGCCAGTTTCGCATGAGTTGCCTCTTCCAACTGATGAGAAAGATCAATCAGCTGATCACGCTGTTCCTCCAGCTTCATCTTCTGGCACGAAAGTTCTGCATTAAGCCTGTTTTTTGTCCAAAATGCACGGACAACGAAAACCAGCAATGCTCCCACAAGCAAAAGAATGACAATACATGCATACAGGAACATGCGCTGGGAAGAGTAACGAAGGAAATAAGCATCTACCTTCTTATTCAGATATTCGATTTTCTTGTCCAATTCAAAGATATGCTCCGTCTGCATCTCCATGACACGGGCGTTCGACTTGTCAACCAATGCAGTCTGCAGTTTGGTATCCCTGTCGTATGGCTTGCCTTCCAAAACCGCCATCACCACCTGCATTACCTTATCCCCAGATGTCGGATAAATGAACGTTGCGTCCAGTTCACCGGAAGCCACTTTCTCCACTCCATACCCTTCTCCCGAAACTGCATCAATCCCGACAAACAACATATCCTTCTGCCGCCCGCACTTCAAAGCCGCCTGATAAGCGCCGATCGCCATGCGGTCGTTTTGGGCAAACACCAGATCAATGTCTTTATGCCGGGCTAGAATCGAATCAAACTTGTCCTCAGCTTTCTGCTGAAAAAAGCCTGCATCCGCTCTAGCCACTACCTCCATTTCAGGAGATTCGGCCAACGCATCCATAAAGCCACGATGACGCTCTTCGGCCGAGGTTGAGCCCCTCAGTCCGGTGATCTCTACCACATGCCCCTTTCCATGCAGACGATTAACGATGTAAAACCCGGCACGCCGGCCAATATCGTAGTTGTCTGCACCTACATAAGCTGTATATTTTCCCGAATGAATCTTCCTGTCGACCAATATCACCGGAATGCCCGCATCGAAAGCCTTTTCAATTACAGGAGTTACCGTTTCAGCTTCATTGGGAGAAACAACCAGCGCATCCACTCTTTCCTTGATGAACGTTTCGATATCTTCTATCTGAATTCCGCTGTTATCTTTTGCCGAACGAATCTTCACTTCCGTTTCAGGATAGAACAAGGCTTCCCGAAGCATTTCCCTGTTCATCTGTGTCCTCCACTCATCATCACTGCATTGCGAAACGCCAATTACCAAATGTTCTTTTTCATCCGAACAGGCAGCCAGTGCCACCAAAGATACGATAAAGGCTAATACTGTTTTCATGGCTTACTATTTACAAGCCACAAAACTAAAAAAAAAACGGGAAATCTCAAACTAAAATCATTTGCCAGTCAAACTGCTCACCGCAGCGTGATACGCGCCAAGCTTTGTTGCCTTTAACACAGCCTTGCGCGCCTTCCGGTCGGCATCCGGAAGCAGATAATCCCAAAAGCTCTTCATCTTTGTCAATAACTGGGCATCACCTCCTTGGAGCTGCCTGGAATAAGCGTCAAAAACAAAATCATGCATTTTTCTGATTCTTTCCATCTTTTCCGCTTCAGGCAATGCGCTTCCCTGGCGATACTCCAACGCCAATGCCGGATTTGCCAAAAGTCCACGCCCGACAGCCACACCGGCAAGACGGGGAAACCGTTCATGTATATCGGAGATATCATCCGCAGAGAGCAAATCACCGTTATAAAAAAGAGGTTTCTCACAAGCGTCATAAAAGGCGGCAAAAGCATCGAGATCAACACTCCCCTTGTATTGCTGCCTTCCCAGCCGCGGATGAAGAATGACGGCCGACAAAGGCAAACGGTTAAGCAAGGGCAGCAGTGCCAGACATTCGTCCGGGCTGTCCCACCCCAGCCTAAGCTTGACAGACAAAGACAATTGAGGAAAGCCTTCCGCAACACCTGTCAGCAAACTTTCAACCTCATCCGGATAAGGCAACATGCCTGCACCATTATGCCGTCTGGCAAGTACAGGAAACGGACACCCCAAATTAAGATTCGCATTGCGGTATCCTTTCTCTACAAAAAGCGAAAGAATATGCTCCGCCTTATCCCTGTCGGAAGCTATAAACTGGGGAACAAGGCTTAGGTTTTCATTGTTCTCAGGCTCAATGTCACGCATATCCTTACGGCGGATCTCTCCATGTTCGATCCGGACAAAAGGAGAATAGTAGCATTCCACCCCACCGAAAAAGCGAGCATGCGCCCGACGATAAACGGCATCCGTATACCCCTGAAGCGGTGAAAACTGAACTGAAAACCCACCTTGCATCACGCCTTCATTCTTTACTGCCACATCCATAATTTCAAATTCTCTCCAGTTCAAACTCTACAGGCTGTCCGTCTTGGCATTTCACAGTCAGTTCCGTCATGCCTTCCGAAGCCGCCAACGTTATTTTATCCGAATTCCCCACAAGCTTCCAATCGCCATAAAGCACCAAAGACTTATCTTTCGGCCTGCTGGATTCTTTAGTAGTATATGACTTTTCCTTGATATCCAGATCCGGATCACAAACGCTTATCCGAAGCGACGCTTCTTCCTGTTTGTACATAACCATGGTTTCCGCCGGAAGTTCCGAGAACAATCCGTTTTGCCCCAACTTCACGTCTTCAAACACAGCACAAGCTGTAATTCCTGTCGGGATATCCCGGACAATATGCGCTTTGTCATCGCATTGCAGCACTTCATACGAATCCAACGGTGTTCCAGCCTCCAGCTGCTCTTCCGAAGGCTGAATCCAGACCAGATACTCATAAGAAGCCTTCTGAGGAGCACAGCCATGATCAATCCATGCTGAAGCAAATTCGCCCTCTGTCAACGTGCGTTTCTTTTCATGCCGCGATTCCTGTCTGGCTATCTGCACTTTGACATTTCCTTCCTTTATATAATAATAATTGTCATAACCGTCACGCAGACAAAGAGGATGCTTGCCGGTCACATCAAATTCGCCGGAAAAGCCAAGTTCGTTTTTCACATCTCCGTCCACAAGCAAATCATGCGCTCCATCGTCAGTCCATACGCTCTGGAAAAGCGTCGTTTCTGTAGAATAGTCCCGATTGCTATTCGTAATTCCTGATCCCAAAAAGACCATCCGGTTATCAAAACAGAACACGGACTTCCGGGCTACAAAATCGGGCGTAAAGTTTTTCAGTTCACGTTCCATCAGCTTAGTGGCGAACATTCCGTTCTTTCCTTCAAAACTGGAAGCCCCTGAAAAATGCTCCTTCGACTTAAGCATCGTCGTGCCCTTCAACGGACTGTCAAGCATCTCAAAAGGCAAATGAATGGCGGTTGTTCCCGGAAGCCTGTTCCAATCCCAACCGTTTTCATCATAGCCGCTTGTCCGGCGAGAATCTCCTCCCATTATCTGCACGGAACCATAACTCTGGTAACGCCCGTAACGGTTGTCCTTCGTATAAATCTCTGCACCCCAGACATCCGTATTATATCCTTTCAGTGTCACCATCCAGTCATTGCGCCGAAAGACTCCCGCAGCTCCATAATTGTACACGAAGAATCCTTCCGGCGCTTTGGCAGGACGGATTCCCTGCTTCCTGAAATAACGCGCCTCCGGCGTATCTTTTCTGCACAAGCGCAAATAATCCGCAGCCAATGAACGGTCGAACTCATTTTTTCCTCCCGACAGGTCGCCCGCAAGAGCAAGAGAAGCAAACGAAGCTATATCCTCTTCCCGCATCGACCCGCCGAAAGGATGCCTCCCACTGATTCCGATACCCCATTCGTATTTGTTGCAATAATTTCTCATCGCCAAAAGCGCCGTCTTCAGCACCTGCCGGGGGTCTGCCGCCAACTCATACTGCGTGTCTTTTGTCAGTGCTACAAACGAAGCTACTGCTGCCAAGGCACCGGTTGTATAGGCCGGATAAAAGCCGCCATGATGAAACGTTGTCCCGTCCACCTTTATCCCTCCGATCGTACCGGATGTATACCTCAACGAAGACGCCACCCACCGTGACAGTCCCTTAAGAGCTCTCACACGCTCCCTTTCATCTACAAGCAGCATAGCCGACACAACCTTAGGCTGGAGCAGCGTATGCCAAGTGTCAAGCAGTTCATCCCTCCCCTGAGGACAAGGCTGGCGCGTTTCCTGCAGCGCAGCCCAAAAAGCCAGTGTCGCGACAATGGCATCGCTCTTCTGAGCCTTCCATATTTTATCGCGCATCAGCCAAGCTGTAGTGTAAATATTCCGCACCTGATATCCGTAATGATGGTTTGTTCCCATTCCGCTGCCATAGGCAAACCCTTGATCCATTGCATAATCCCAAACAAGGAAGTATTTATTCTCCGCCTCGCTCGAGCCATTATAAAGAGCATCGTAAGCAAAGCCGGAAAGCATCGTTTCCAAATCATTCCATGACAATTCTCCCTTCGCACGCTTCAATTCATCCGGAGCAACGACCGGAGCGCCGGCAAAGCCGGTCAGCGAACGGCGGATGTTTGCTTTATCAAAAACGTCATACGCTTTCTTCACAAGCTTTTGAGGCGCTTTCTTCAATTCCAGCGCTGCGTCCAGACGGCCAGCCATCATATCCAGTTCTTTCTTTTCTTCCAAAGTCAGTTTTGCAGGAATCGGTATATCATATGCAAGCTGTTCCCATTGCCAGACACGGCACCAATGCCACAAATCGCGAAAATCCAACGCATTGTTATAAGGCATCTGCTGGTCGGGCGTCGTACGGAGATTCATTTTCGTAACCGGAAAAGTAAGCCGGTCGATAAAGACACGCCCTTTTCTTTTCGGTGCAACAATTCTCCATCCGGCTATTTCCTTGTCAGCCTTGTCGCCATGCATATGCTGAAACCCGATCCAACAAGCCCTCCAGCCCGCAGCACACAGATTAAAGCTGAACTGATAAGAAACATGCCCTGCAGGTGAAAGAAACTCAAACCGCAGACTGTCGGTCTGAGACTCCTCATTATAAATCCACAAGGCTATTCCATAATTTTCCTCCTTGCCCGAAGATAAAGACAGCGGCTCTTTCATGTTCACCGTCAGCACCTCTTCAGGCCCAAACTGCCACTCCATGCTGTTTGCCCCTTCCTTATAGAACAAGGCAGAAGTACTCAAACTGTGTTTCCCGGAAGCCGTAAAGTCTTCCGGAACTTTACCTTCAAAGTTCCATGCCTGCGCATATCCGCATAAAGCCGCTCCCAAACATATAATGGAGCATATAAAAAATTTCCGTTTCATATAACAAAAATATAAAAAGACTGCCAACTTGACAAGCAATCCGAAAAATTTGGTCAAACAAAGTGGGTGTGCCAGGAACCAGCCACGACACACCCACCATTACTTAACATCTAATTCACTCATGAACAAGAATGCCATGAAACGCACCGCATCCTATTCCTCACAATGAATCATAGACATCCTGTTGAGTTTTCCTAAAACCTTTACTATCGCAAATCATTTCCAATAGTCATTCTGCTGCAATTCTCCATTTACATCCAGCTCTTTTGTCGGAATCGGCATGAACTGGTGTTTGGCTTGCGTTCTTGTCACATAATCTTTGGCACCTTGATACTGGTTGCCCGTAGCCCAGCGGGAATCATTGACAGCGGCACCCAGCTTATCGTGAATAGCTTCCACATAGATTCCCCAGCGGACCAGATCATACTTACGGAGCGATTCAAAGCAAAGTTCACGTCCGCGTTCGTCACGAACTTCCTGCTGGAAATCCTCGTAGCTTAATCCAGACAACGGGTCTGTCAGTCCAGCACGGGATCTGACAGCATTGATGCATTCATAAGCCAATGCAGTAGGTCCCTGGTTCGCTTCATTTTCAGCCTCAGCCAACATCAGAAGCACATCCGCATAACGCAGAATCGGATAATTCTCCGGTGTCCAGTTCTTTTCCTTTTGCGATGAAGGCTCCCATTCACGGCGGAATTTTCCGCAAGAACGCTGCACAATCTGGTTCTTTTTCCATTTAACTTGTGCGTCTTTGTTATTTATCTGGTAAGGAGCGATGTAAAGATCACGACGTTTATCGCCATCCTCATACAAATCCCAAAGAATAAGTGTCGGTGCATAAAAGCCATAGCTATATCCCACAGCATTACTGCCTTTCTGAATATTGCCTATAACATTTCCGATTCTGCCGTCTGTATAGTTGCCCAGTCCGTCGGCCGAACGGTTCCCGATAAATTCAGCCTCCCACATGCTTTCGTTATACACCTCATCATACTGGTCGGCAGCCAGATTCTTCCAGAACTGTTCCATATCAGGATTCAACTGATGTTTGCCAGACTTCTTCACTTCATTTGCCCAATAAGCAGCCTTCTCATAATCCGCCTTTCCTCCATTGTTGGGATTGCCGGCACGCCACAGGTAAACGCGAGCAAGAATACCCATCACCGTAGTCTTTTTCACATAAGAAGGAGATTTGTCGTAAGCACTGTCGTCTACCATGTCTACGCATGCTTCCATTTCCTGCACAATCCAGTCCAACGCTTCCTTGTTGGGAGTGGCTTTCAAGGCAGAATTATTCACGTCCTTAAACGACTCCTTCCGGAGGGGCACTTCATGCCAAGCCTGCACCAGAAGGAAGTGATAGTATGCGCGCAAGAATCTGGCTTCTCCCTTTATCCTTGTTCTTACATTCTCATCCATATCTGCTTTATCTATATTGTCAAGCAGCATGTTTGCATTATTAATTCCCTTATACAAAGCCTTCCATACTCCCCATACATGCTGGTTGCTCGGATTGTGATCATTCCCATACACCTGACTGGTAAGCTGGCCGCTCTGACGCTGATAATAGCTCAAGTCATCTATGTTAGAAAGCATACAAGAATAAAAGTTTCCGTAAATAGCCTCAGTCACCAGCGTATAATACACACCGGCCAAAGCCATCGTGCATTCTTTTTCGTTTGTATAGAACGTTTCAGGCGCTACAAAGTCATACGGTTTCGTTTCAAAGAAATCCTCACACGAAACGCCGGTGGCGCACAGGCAGACAGCCAAAAATATATTTCTTCCGTATTTATATATAGTTTTCATAAATCTGTTTTTTTAGAATGTGACATTTAATCCAAACGACAATGTAAAAGCACGCGGGTATGCAGACCAGTCAAAACCCGGAGTAAGCACAGAGTTACGGGTAGAAACCTCCGGATCATCACCCGAATAATGAGTAAAGGTCGCAATGTTTTCAGCAGCAAGATAAATGCGTGCGGCACTGATACCCAGACGGTCCAAGACTTTCGGTCCAAAGTTATACCCCAAAGAAATGTTCTTCAGCTTCAGATAAGAACCGTTCTCCACATACAGCGAACTGTATTCAGTCGCTCCGTTCGCTTTGGCACGAGGCATATTGCTTTCCGGGTTTTCAGGTGTCCACCGGTTGGTGTAAGTAGCGAACATGTTGGTATTCTGCTTCGACGACGGATTTTCAAAAACCATACGGTTGGCATTGAGTATGTCATTGCCATAACTCCACTGCAAGAAAATATTCAAATCAAAGTTCTTGTAAGTAAAATTGTTAGAAAAACCGCCCGTATGCTTCGGCTGTCCGTTACCGATCGTTGTTTTGTCGTCATCGTTTATTTCACCTTCGCCGGTCAAGTCCTTGTATTTGGGATCTCCCGGCTGCGGGTTGGTCTGATAGTGAGGAATGCCATCCTTGATTGTATATACCGTTTCACCGTTTGCTCCTACAGATGTATTGAAGTCATCATACTTATATGTTCCCTCATAAACAAAGCCATACATTTTACCTGCAGATTCTCCTACCTTGCTTATATAAGCCGGCATCGTTCTATACTTGTTGTCCCAGCTGAGATAGCTTGTCATGTAGGGCTGGCCTGAGTTCAGTGCAATGATCTCATTGTTATTAAACGCAATATTAAAATTGGAAGTCCATGTAAAGTCTTTATTCTTGATGTTTGTCGTTTCAAGCGTAAGCTCCAAGCCTTTGTTGCGCAGCTTGCCGACATTCAGTGTTGCCGAAGAGAATCCGGAACTTGCAGCAATATCAGCATCCAACAGCAAATCCTTCGTTGTCTTCACATAATAGTCCATCGTCAGATTGATGCGCCCGTCCAAAAAGCCCAAGTCCAGTCCCAAGTCAAACTGCTCCGTAGTTTCCCATTTCAACAATTCGTTGAACATGCTGCTGAGCACGTATCCTTGAGTAAACTCACCGTTCCACGGATATTTGTAAACGTCATCGCTCGTCACAAGATGAGCCATATAATCATAATTGCCAATACGGTTGTTGCCTGTCTGACCGTAGCTGAAACGCAACTTACCGTTAGACAACCAATGCAGATTGTCAGAAACAAAAGCTTCGCGCTGGAAAGCCCAGGCTACAGAGCCTGAAGGGAAATATCCCCAACGATGACCTTTAGCAAACTTGGAAGAACCGTCAGCACGCATGGTCGCGGTCAGATAATAGCGTGAATCATAATTATAATTGATACGCCCAAAATATGAAAACAATTTGTTTTCTCCCTTTGATGAAGAAACCGTAGGATTGCTTCCTTTATCCAGGCCAGCCATTCCGAACGACTCATTGCTGATCTGCTCGGTAGTTATAGAATGAATGTAGCTGGTATTTTTCTGCACAGACATACCGACCAATGCATTGAAACTATGGGACTTCTTGTTCAGCTGATAAGTCAACGTGTTTTCATTCAGATAGCTTCTCGCTTCCCCTTGGTACAGATAGGCATTGATACCCTTGCTCTGCGTATTCGACGGATGCGAATTACCTGTACGGGTCTGCGAACCGTTGAACTCTTCATTCTTGTAGTCGCGCGCCGTATATCCGGCCGTTACCTTCAGTTTCAGATTCTTGATGATTTCATATTGTGCACCAACATTGAATGCCATGTTATTCGTCGTCTTGTGACGATATTCATTCCGTGCAGAGAGAACCGGGTTAAAACGGTAGTCTTCGGTCATGTTGACACCCTCATCATACATTTGATTCAGCAAGTCAGTTCCGGTAGGTGATACCGGGCGGAATGACCATACGCTGTACATGTATGCCGTCGACATGGATGTAGTGGATGTAGAAACAGTCGGACCATCCTGCACATTGCTTGAATAATTGGCGTTGAAGTCAATCTTTAATTTGTCATTTACCGTTTGGCTCAAGCTGGCACGCCCCTGATAACGCTTGAGGCCTGAGTTGATGATGACACCCTGCGTATCATCGTATGTCAACGAAGTGGTATATTTAAGATTGTTGGCACCGCCTGTCAAAGACACATGATGACTGTGGCTTAGTGCCGTGCGATAAATATAGTCCTGCCAGTCATACGACGGAGCGTTGCGATAGTCTTCGACGGTAGGATACAAGTCTGTAAGGTAGTTGTTCTGAAAATCTTCTCCGCCGCCCATAATTTCTTGCTGCAAGGTTACAAATTCATAGGCATCCATCATCTCAGGCTTATTTTTCAAGGTACTGATTTTAAACGTGCCGTTATAAGTGACGGTTGGCTTTCCAGCACCTCCCTTTTTGGTCGTTACAATAACAACGCCGTTTGCACCGCGTGCTCCATAAATGGCTGTAGCTGAAGCATCTTTCAGGATATCAATCGATTCAATGTCATTCGGATTCAAAGTGCCAAGACCGGAACTTTCCGAGGGAAAACCGTCGATGACATACAAAGGCGCCGTGCTTCCGGTCAGCGAGCCGGCACCGCGGATTACAATGCTGAAATTGTCGCCCGGACCACCGTCACTGGAAGAAACTCGTACACCGGCAATACGGCCAGCCAGATTCTCTGTAATGTTACTTACCGGAGTCTTTACCAGATCTTTCATGTCCGCAGAGCCGATAGAGCCTGTCAAGTCCCTTCTTCTCACGTCACCATAACCGACAGCAACGACCTGCACCTCATCCAAAGTCTGGGCATCTTCCACCATTGTAATATTGAAGCGGGTTTGTTTTCCAACTTTGATCAATTGTGTCTTATATCCGATAAAAGACAACTGAAGCACATCATCCGGCTTCACTCCGCTCAGTTTAAATTCACCAGTCAAATCTGTTATGGTTCCATTGTCAGTCCCTTTCACGACCACACTTACACCGGCAAGCTCACTCAAAGCATCAACAACCTTACCGCTTATGTGACCACCACTCTGAGCCTTTACAGAAAGGCACAAGAACAGACTGGCTGCTAACATCAAAAAAAACCTGTTTCTCATGATCTTAAATTAAATAGGTTAATAAAAGCGTTTTTACAAAAACATTGTTCTTACTCTCAAAAATCTAAATCATCAACAAAACGCAACTTCCCATTGTTCATTTCCTGAAGAAAATTGCACTACCATTCTTCAGAAGTTTATTATAAACAGCTACAAACATAAAAAATAAACGAAATGTTAATCCTGATTCTAAAAGGCCAAACCGCCTTATTTCCAACCTATTCAGAAAGAAAGGAAATTTATAAAGCCATTTTGCCCCGTACCATTCTATATCTCCAGGCTAGAGATACAAATCTCCAGACTGAAGACATATATCTCCAGACTGAAAATGCATATCTCTAAACTGGAGATAAAAAACAGACCGCTTTTTATCCTTTTTATCCGCAATATTATGCCATTTGTCTGCAATCGCCGCAAAACAAGCGCACAGAACAAAGCGATTGACTATCTTTGCAGAATCATAAAAAACGACTTGATGCAATGAAGAAACCAAAACTTTTTTTCTTCCTGCTGACTCTGTCCGCACTTGCACTTAGCCCGATGCGGGCATCAGAACCGGAAGAGAACTTATATCTTACTCCGCAACGGCTGTTCCATATTGCCAGAAGCATAAACAAGAATCTGGTCTGTTATGACGCCAATCTGGTTGGAGGAAAACTGGATACACAAAAGCCGCTGAATGTATACTGGGTAAACCGCGAAGAGCATATGGGAGAAAAAAACGGACTGAGCTTTATCCAGCGAAAAATGGCATACGGATACAAAGTGGTGGCCGAAGGAAACAACACAAGCACGGTAACTCTGACTGCCTATGACGGCCGCAAACTGGAGATTTGCCAGCAGGGGGCGCATTACGTATGCCGCACGACCATCAATGGCAAGCCTGCTGTCTTAAAATACCTGTACGTGAAGGTAAACGACAGGAATCCGCTCAGCGTAGACTATGTGGAGCTTCACGGCGAGTCCGTTTCATCCAAAGAGAAAGTGACGGAGCGGATCATGAACTGAAAACAAAAGCACAAGGACCAGAGCTTTATACGCCAGAACTTCAGTCATATTCCCTTCTGATCCTTGTGCTTCTGCATTCACCAACGTGCCGGCGCGTCAGAACGCCCGGCGACAAACGCATGGCTTATTCTCCTTTTACAGCTGAAATCAGTTCGTCAGCGGTAACCAAAGCCTGCTCTCCCGTAGTCATATTCTTCAAAGTCACTTTTCCTTCATTCATTTCGGTTTCGCCCGCGATGGCAACAAAAGGAATAGACTTGCTGTTTGCATAACTCATCTGCTTCTTCATTTTCGCACTGTCAGGATATACTTCCGCACGGATGCCTGCCCCGCGCACCTTAGCCAGCACCGGCAAAACATAATCCGCTTCCGCCTCGCCGAAATTGACAAACAGCAGCTGAGTGGCTTCGGACGCCTCTTTCGGATAAAGATCAAGCTGATTCAGCACATCGTAAATACGGTCGGCACCGAAAGAAATGCCCACGCCCGAAACACCGTCCATGCCGAAAACGCCTGTCAAATTGTCATAACGTCCTCCTCCGCTGATGCTTCCAATCTGCACATCAAGCGCCTTCACCTCAAAAATCGCGCCGGTATAATAATTCAGCCCGCGTGCCAAGGTCAAGTCAAGTTCAACTTCTGACTTCACTCCCAGACCTGCCACTTTCTTCAAGATGAACTCGCATTCTTCAACACCTTTCAGTCCGGTTTCACTGGAAGCAAGTACAGCCTTCAATGTCTGAAGCTTTTCTTCATTCGAACCGCCCAGCAGAATAATCGGCTGCAACTTTTCGATGGCTTCTTGAGAAATGCCTTTTGAAGCCAGTTCTGCATTCACATTGTCAAGGCCAATCTTGTCAAGCTTGTCTATAGCTACAGTGATGTCTACAATCTTATCGGCTTCACCGATGATTTCTGCAATCCCCGTAAGAATCTTCCGGTTGTTCACTTTGACCGAAACACGGATTCCGAAACGGCTGAACACCGCGTCAATCATCTGCACCAACTCTACCTCGTTCAGCAGGGAGTTGCTTCCCACCACATCGGCGTCACACTGATAAAACTCGCGGTAACGTCCTTTCTGGGGACGGTCGGCACGCCACACCGGCTGAATCTGAAAACGCTTGAAAGGAAAAACGATTTCATCACGGTGCATCACCACATAACGGGCAAACGGCACTGTCAAGTCATAACGCAAGCCCTTTTCACAAAACTTGCCCGCCAGCTTGGCTGCATTCCGGCTCAGCAGCTCTTCGTCTGTCAGGGCAGAAAAATAATCACCCGAATTCTGTATCTTGAACAAGAGCTTGTCGCCTTCTTCTCCATATTTTCCCATCAACGTAGAGAGATTCTCCATTGCCGGCGTTTCAATCTGCTGAAATCCGTAAAGATAGAACACCTCACGTATGGTATTGAATATATAATTACGTTTCGCCATTTCTACCGGCGAAAAATCTCTGGTTCCTTTAGGTATGCCTGGTTTTGTTGCCATAATTGATTTCAAGTTTTTGATTTTCCGCACAAAAGTACGCAGAAAAATGCGGATTCCGCAGATTCATGCCGATTTTATTTTAAATTTTCATCGGTTTGATACAACCGATTGAGAAATAAACTTTTAGCGGAGTATTTAAGAAACAGAGGTAACGGTTTGGCGACCATACGAAATTCAGCGATTTGCGGTGCTGTCAAATTACTCTTTCAGATACAAAGGTATAACATTCTCGGAAAAGACAATATCCGTTATCGCGCTTTTGCGTTCTATTTTTGTAAATTATTCATTGAAAGAGAGATAATCTCGCGAATTATAGCTACCTTTACGGTTGAAAACCAAAAGCATAGGCCCAATGGCAAAGATTACTGTTCAAAATACAGACATCAGTGTTGTCAAGTACAACGAAGAAGATTACATCAGTCTTACGGATATGGCACGAAGCCAGCTGCAAGAGCATATAATCTTCCGTTGGCTCAGTCTCAAAAGCACCATTGAATATCTTGGCGAATGGGAAATGCTGTATAATCCCGATTTTAATTGTACCGAATTCGGTACAATTAAAAATGCAGCGGGAAGCAACAACTTCGTGCTTTCGGTAAAAACTTGGATAGAAAGAACCTATGCAATCGGCATCCGTTCAAAGGCCGGTCGCTATGGTGGCACGTATGCACATCGGGATATAGCCTATCATTTCGGTATGTGGATTTCGCCTAAATTCCAATTGCTTCTCGTCAAGGAATATCAGCGGCTAAAGAATAAAGAACAAAGGTTGCTCGGTTGGTCGGCAAAGCGTGAACTATCGAAAATCAACTACCGCATACATACCGATGCCATCAAACAGAACCTTATCCCGACGGAAGTTACTCAGGCGCAAGCAAACATCATCTATGCCAACGAAGCTGACGTATTGAACGTGGCAATGTTTGGCATGACGGCAAAGCAATGGCGCGAAGCCAATCCTGACCTGAAAGGCAATATTCGAGATCATGCCAGCATCAACGAACTTATCTGTCTGTCAAATATGGAAAATCTCAATGCAGTGTTCATCGAACAGGGTATGCCGCAGGGTGAACGTCTTTTAAAACTCAATCAGATAGCCATTCACCAAATGAGCGTATTGGGAAACAGTGATAATGGAGAGAGAAAGTTGTTGAAATAATCATTGCCAATACATTGCCCTTTATTATAGCCTATGTTTCTTAATTGTTTCTCAAGATTCCAGTTATCTGACTTTTTCTGAGGTTCAAGCCATTTGGTTCCCGATTCAAGCCATTGTTTGCGATACTCTGCTTGGGACTCAGTAGTATAATCCTCATTACCCCATTCTACACCGCAACATGGGCAAATATCGTACCGGAGTCTTTCCATCATCACCCCACGGATTGTGGTTGCCAAGTGGATAGCCACAAATAGGACAAAAATTGTTTCCATCAGTTTGTTTATCGGTCAGCTTCATAGCTTGCCTCCTTTCCTCCAAAGACATAGAAGAAACTGTTTAAATTTTCCAATTAAGTATTTTTATCCGCCCCTTTTTGAGTTTGTTTACAAATCGGGCAGGATGCCTCTCTTGCTTTAATTTTGCGGTTATATTGGCCGGCGTATGTTCTGTCTTAACTTCCCGATGCAAATCTGCGGAATCCCTACACCTATCTAAAATTTCCTTCAAGATTTTTACTCGCGCCGGTTCATATAAATCATGACATAATAAATCAGCGTGGCCAGCGAACCCAAAGCAGCCACCACATACGTATAGGCGGCCGACCTCAAGGCGTCTGTGGCCTGGCGGTGATTAAAGGCGTTGGTAATGCCCGCACTGCTCAGCCACACCAGCGCACGGCGGCTTGCGTCAATCTCAACCGGAAGTGTGATCAGGCTGAACAGGGTAGTCATGGCAAACAGGCAAATGCCTATCAGCAGCAGCTGGGGAAATGAATTGACCATCAGAATGCCCGCCAGCAATACCCATGAAACGATGGATGAAGAAAACTGCACCACCGGAACCAAGGCTGAACGCATCTGCAAAGGTCCATAGGCACGCGCATGCTGTACGGCATGCCCGCATTCATGAGCGGCAACCGCAGCCGCAGCCACACTGCACGTTCCATAAACCCCTTCGCTCAAATTGACAGTCTTGTTCGTCGGGTTATAATGATCAGTAAGCATACCCGGTGTGCTGGTTACCGTCACATCGTAAATGCCGTTGTCACGGAGCATCTTTTCTGCAACATCGCGCCCGGTCATTCCGTTGGCTAGAGGCAACTCCGAATACTTTTCAAATTTACTTTTCAATCTGGCCTGCACAATGTAACTGATTACCGCAATGCCGATGAATACAATCCAAATTAACATAGTCTTTTTCTTTTGATTGATGATTTACAATAATATACAGCAAAAACCTTGCCAGAAGATTCCGGCCTTCCTTCTGCCGGCAGAACTGCTCAAAGTTAATCAATTTGCAGATAGCAGAAACGAAGAGATGCCGATTTTTATTTTTTTATTGGACAACTTTACGTAATTTTGTTCATTATTTGAAATGACCATGATAGTTTGCATTGCCGAAAAGCCCAGTGTGGCACGCGATATCGCGGATGTGCTCGGAGCACGAAACCGGAAAGAAGGATATATTGAAGGAAACGGATACCAGGTCACCTGGACATTCGGGCATCTGTGCACCCTGAAAGAACCGCACGAGTATTCGCCCTCATGGAAGACATGGAGCCTCAGCACGCTCCCCATGATTCCGCCGCGCTTCGGAATAAAGCTTATCAATGATCCCGGCATCGAAAAACAGTTCCGGATAATCGAAGGACTGATGCAAAAAGCTGACATGATCATCAACTGCGGCGATGCCGGCCAGGAAGGAGAACTTATACAGCGCTGGGTGATGCAAAAGGCCGGTGCAAAATGCCCGGTCAGACGGCTTTGGATTTCTTCACTCACCGAAGAAGCTATCCGGGAAGGATTCTCTAACCTGAAAGACCAGTCTGAATTCCAGTCGCTTTATGAAGCCGGATTAAGCCGGGCCATCGGCGACTGGACACTGGGAATGAATGCGACCCGACTTTATACGCTGAAGTACGGACAGAACAAGCAGGTGCTGTCTATCGGCCGCGTACAAACTCCTACGCTGGCATTGATCGTAAAGCGCCAGCAGGAAATCGAACATTTCATTCCCAAACAATATTGGGAACTGAAAACGGTTTACCGCGACACGCTTTTTTCTGCCATCGTACGAAAAAGTGACGAAGAACTGGCAGAAGAAGCGGAAAGGGAAAAGGAAAACCCAAATGCAAAAAAGAAAGCGCCATCAGCCGATGCCAACCGGGGCATACCGCAGATAACTGACGAAAAAACGGGCCAGGAACTGCTGGAGCGGGTGCGCCAGGCTCCTTTCTGCATCACGGAAATCTCCTCCAAAAAAGGTACGGAAGCTCCTCCCCGATTGTTCGACCTGACTTCATTGCAGGTGGAATGCAACAGGAAGTTCAGTTATTCGGCGGACATGACCCTGCAACTCATCCAGTCGTTGTACGAAAAGAAAGTGGCGACATACCCGCGTGTCGACACGACTTTTCTGAGCGACGATATCTATCCCAAATGCCCGAAAATACTGGAAGGACTGAAAAGCTACACCCAGCTCACGGCACCTCTGGCGGGAAAACCGCTCGTCAAGTCGAAGAAAGTGTTCGACAACTCGAAAGTGACAGACCATCACGCCATCATCCCTACCGGTGTACAACCGCAGGGATTGAGCGACATGGAAACACATGTATTCGATCTGATAGCGCGGAGATTCATTGCCGTTTTTTATCCTGACTGCAAGTTTTCAACAACAACCGTTATCGGAAAAGCCGACGAAATAGAATTCAAGGTAACCGGAAAGCAGATTTTAGAGCCGGGATGGAAAGTCATCTTTGCGAAAGACACCAAAGACATGCCGGAGGAACAGAAAGACAATGACGACGAGAAGGCGCTCCCGGCATTCACCAAGGGCGAATCGGGGCCCCACGAACCGGCTCTATACGAAAAGTGGACCCAGCCTCCGCGTCCTTACACCGAGGCAACCTTGCTGCGTGCGATGGAAACCGCAGGCAAGCTGGTGGACAACGACGAACTTCGCGACGCTTTAAAGGAAAACGGAATCGGGAGGCCTTCTACACGTGCGGCCATCATTGAAACACTGTTCAAGCGACATTACATCCGCAAGGAGCGCAAGAATCTCATAGCTACACCAACCGGAGTGGAACTGATACAGCTTATCCATGAAGAACTGCTGAAATCGGCTGAACTTACAGGCATATGGGAGAAGAAGCTAAGGGAAATAGAAAAGAAGTCGTACGATGCAGGCACATTCCTCACCGAACTCAAGCAAATGGTGACCGACATTGTATACAGCGTGCTACGTGACAACAGCAACCGGCATGTAACCGTCGCGCAAGATTTTCAGACTCCGCCGGCGACTAAAAAAGAGAATACAGCCAAGACTCGGACACGATCCTCCAAAACAAGAACCAAGGCAAAGCCTGCCCCTGCACTGAAACCGGCCTCTCTTCCCTCCGACGACAGCATCATAGGAAAGGCTTGTCCCCTGTGCGGAAAAGGCATCATCATCAAAGGAAAGACAGCTTACGGATGCTCACAATGGAAAAACGGCTGTACGTTCCGCCTGCCTTTTGCGCAAGAAGCATAAGACTCATGCCGAACGCACCGGCATCCGGCGGAGAATCTTCGGGAATTGCCATGCAAACAGAAGCGTGCAGCAGATGGCGGCAACGGCATCAGAAATGGCCTCGGAAGCAAACACCCCGCTCACTCCCATGAAATGAGGAAGAATCAAGGCCAAAGGAACCAGCAAAATAACCTTGCGAAGCAATGCTATCAAAATGGATATCCGCGCCTGCCCCAGGGCAACAAACATGTTCTGGCAAGCGCGCTGCAGCCCGAATATAGTCATGCCGGCAAGGAACAGCGGCATTGTCCACCGCACCGTTTCAACCAGACGGTCATCGTCCGTAAACACGGCCGCGACCAAGGTAGGAAAACAAACCATAAGCATCATCAGCACAAAGTTAAACGAAAACATCACAATTACCGCCACGCGGAAACAGTCTTTCACACGCTGCTTGTCGCCATGCCCGTAGTTGTAGCTGGCTATCGGAACAAATCCTTGAGCGAATCCGGTCAGCGGAACGCTGGCAAACTGCATGGCGCTCTGCAAAACAGCCAGCGCACTGACATAAATATCACCGAAACGCTCCAGCCTTCCGTTCAGCACAAAGCCTACAAGACTTTCTGTGCTTGCCATAATAAAAGGTGACATGCCCAATGCAAGCATCGACAGGATTACTCCCTTGTCCGCCTTCATATAACGCTTTTCGAGCCGGAGCGTCGCCCTGTCTGAGGACAAGAAGCCAAGCACCCAGACAGCACTGCACGCCTGAGAGATGATGGTTGCCAATGCAGCCCCCTTTACTCCCATGTCAAGCGCGAAGATAAAGACAGGGTCGAGTATGATGTTGAGCAAAGCACCTACCAGAACAGAGCACATGGCAACGGCGGGCCGCCCCTGGCAATTGATGAACATGTTCAGTCCCGTAGAGATCTCTACAAACACGGTGCCCAGCAAATAAACCGACAGATAATCCACGGCATAAGGCAGTGTCCGTTCGGATGCCCCCGTAAGCAGCAGAACAGGCTCCATAAACACATACGCCATGAAGGAAGTCGACAAGGCAAGCAGTATCAGCAGCACAAAACCGTTTCCCAGGATTTCTCCTGCCCGCACCCTGTCGCCCTGTCCCAATGCAATGGCGGCCAGAGGAGAGCCGCCGGCACCCACGATAGACGAAAACGCCGAAATAAGTATGATGATGGAAGTGGTAACGCCCACCCCCGCCAACGCATCGGTTCCGATTTCCGGTATATGACCTATATATATACGGTCGACTATATTGTAGAGCAAATTGACAAACTGTGCTGCGACTGCCGGGAGCGCCATCTTGAAAACAAGAGGCAACATGCGGTCTGTCCCTAATCGTTCTTCGTATCGGCTGTTCTGACTATTCATACATATTATTTATGGCACGCAAAGTTACTCATTCGGTTCAGAAAATCGGGTTCTCCCGCTTTTCCTGCCTTCCGACAATGTTAAAACAAACTTAAATCTGCAAGCAATAGTTGTTCAGACAGCACAAAATAGCTACTTTTGCAAAGTCGAGTTTACAAAAGTGCAATTTTCTATGAACAACAACACATTCAAAGAAATCAATGAAAGCTTCACCATCAAAGAAGCTATTGATGAAGCAAAACGTTGTCTGAACTGCAAGAATCCTTCCTGCAAGAAGGGATGTCCCATCGAAAACGACATTCCCGGATTTATCCACCAGCTCTCTATGGGTAATATGGGAGATGCGATGGCGATCATAAACGAAAAAAGCAACCTGCCTGCCATCTGCGGACGTGTATGCCCGCACGAAAAGCAATGCCAGGGGCACTGCGTGCTTTACGCAAAGGGGAAAGGCATACAGATCGGCAAGCTGGAACGCTTTGTGGCCGATTTTGATACGGACATGAATCTGATCCGCGAACGCCTGCCGCAAAAGACACGTGGGAAAGTGGCCGTTATCGGTTCGGGACCGGCCGGACTGACCGTTGCCGGCGATTTGGCAAGGCAAGGATTCAATGTCACTATCTTTGAAGGACAGAGCGAACCGGGCGGCGTATTGATGTATGGCATACCCGAATACCGGCTCCCCAAAGAAGTCGTAAACAAAGAAATCAAAAAGATTGAAGCGCTGGGAGTCAATTTTGTGCTGAACTGTCTTGTAGGGAAACAGATAACCATCGACCAGATGTTCGAACAGGGATATGACGCCATCTTTATCGGAACAGGAACTGCCCTTCCGAAAGCGCTGGATGTGCCGGGAAGCAAGCTGAGAGGCATTGTCCAGTCGTCTTACCTCCTCCACATGGCGAGCATCTACAACCAGAATATCGTGCCGCGCGACATGGTTCCGTTGGGAGAAGGCGAAAAGGTAGGCATCATCGGATGCGGAAACGTAGCCATGGATGCTGCACGCACCGCCGTTCGCATGGGAGCCGGAAGCGTGAGCGTTATCTATCACAAGACGGAAGCTGACATGCCTGCCATCCAGAGCGAATACCAGGAAGCCGTAAAAGAAGGGGTTCAGTTCCTGTGGCAGACATCCACTCTGGAATTTCTTGGAAATGAAGAAGGAAAAGTGCGCGCCATCCGCGCCACGACTCCGGACGGAGAAAAAGAAATTCCGTTCGACCGCATTTTCCTCGCAATAGGTTCACGTCCGGCAAACCGCATCGTTTCGACAACCACCGGAATCGATGTCGATGAAACCGGTTACGTCATCGTGAAGGAACGTCCCTATGGCATGACTACACGCAAAGGGGTATTTGCCGGAGGTGACGTGGTACACCGCCCGCATACGGTGGTACTGGCGATGAAGGCTGCCAAACAAGTTGCGGCAGGCATCGCCCAATACGTTGACGCAGTGAAGCTTCTCGAAGCATAAACGCACATTTATTCCATATCTTGCGGGGACGCACGGCTTGTGTGCCCCCGCAAGCCGTTTATCGCCCGTTGCGTCTGATATATTCGGAAATGACCAGAAAGAAGTTCACCCTGGTATAGAACACCAGCAAGAGCACGATGTCGCAATTCACGATGCCTTTCCTCCAGGCCGACAGGGAAAAGCCGTCGGGGAAAAAGGTCATCACCAGCATAACCCCCAGATAAATGAGAAAACCTTCGGCAAAACTCTCCACGACAAAAAGCGCGGGGCTCTTCAAATAAGTGCGGTGCGCCCAGCTTCCCAAAGAAATCTTATAAGTCAAGGGGTTGCTGCACCGGTAATGCCACAAGCCCGCTACGGCCAGAAGCGCACCGAACGACAAATTTACAATCACTTTTCCCCATCCGGCTCCCAACAGATACGATACCGGCAGCCAGACCAGCACGAACAGAAGCGCGCTCATCCAGCATGCCTTCCCCCTCAGACGCGGGGATGCTTCAAATTCTTCCGTTTCCATAACACAATAATAGAGGTCAACCATCTGACAAATATAAACAATGCAATGCAAAACGCCAAACTTGTTCATGTCTGAAACGGAAATGTCATCTTATAAACTTATTTTTTGATTTACATCAATAAAAGCGGGACAAAACGCAATTTCATGCTGAAAAACATATTTTGATAAGAAAAAAGCCTTATCTTTGCAGTGTAATTAAAAGAAAACAAGTTCTAGAGCTTGACTAAAGTAGAAAGAAAGTTTTAAGGATAACGTAAAAAACAATAGGTAAAAGAAAAGAGGCCTGCCGCGACGGTCCGCCAAAAAAGAAGGTTTTTTAAGGTATTAATTAAAAAAGAAAGGGTAACAATTATGAAAAAGGTAAAAAACATTTTCCACAAAATCGCTAACGCAGATCCGATGATCTGGGGTTACGTAATGCTGAATGAAACCAACCGCAAATAATTGTTGCGGAACGCTGAGTTCGTCAGCATTCTTATCGAGAACAGGAAGGCCATAAGGCCATTGGTTAATATTACGGTAAAGAGGGTGATCCGGCTAGGGGTCATCCTTTTTTTGTACGGTTCAAGAAACGCAAGGCCGAAATGTCAATCTGACAAAACGTCATTTCCGGACCGCGAGAATCGCCTGCTTCGGGCAAGGGCAAAGGGTTGTCCATAAAACCGCAGACACAAACGCCCGGAGCGGTTCAAACAGCTTGCATATAGCGAAAAAGGCAGACAAAAGCATATATACAGAAGGGAGAAACGCATCAAAAAGAAAGATAAAATCCGCAGAAGTCTTCTCCACGAAAGAATGTCAGTTGGCTGATTCGGAAACAATCCGGAGAAAAAACGCCGGCATCCGGCACCCTGAACCACGGAAACGGAGCGTTTCTTCAGGAATGACGGGACATTTCACACAAGATATATGGTCATTCGGACGAAAATGACGGGACATTTTGCCGCAGATGACGGGTTATTTTCACGGAAAGGCAGGGATGAAAATCCTCTCAGAAGGGTTTCCGGAGGGAAAGGCAGCATGTTTCCGGAAGAAAAATGCCTGCAGAAGAGTGTAAATCCGCCCGTTGCAGGTCAGCAGATCGGCCGATATGCAAACATTATGAAAGCGAAATGCCGAAGCAAACAGCGATTTGCATCCGGTGCCAAGAGCGGGATTTATCGTCCCGGACAAAGCAGCCGCACGGATTATGAAGATATTTTTGTACCTTTGCCAACCACCTAAAAGGCCAAGACCATGACACACCTCTCGATCGACACAGACAATCCGGAGTTTCAGAATGCCCTGAAACTGATCCAATATACCCGCCAGTCGGTTTTCCTTACCGGGAAGGCAGGCACCGGAAAGTCTACGTTCCTGAAGTATGTGTGCCAGAACACCCGAAAGAAATATGTGGTGCTGGCTCCCACCGGAATAGCGGCCATCAATGCCGGAGGAAGCACACTGCACAGCTTCTTCAAGCTGCCTTTTCATCCACTCCTGCCCGACGACCCCAAATTTGCGGGAAACAAGCTCAAGGATTACCTGAAATACTCGTCCGACCACCGGAAACTGATAAAAAACATCGAACTGGTCATCATCGATGAAATCTCGATGGTACGGGCGGACATCATCGACTTTATCGACCGGATTCTGCGCACTTATTCACAGAACATGCGCGAACCCTTCGGCGGAAAGCAGCTCCTTCTGGTAGGCGACGTATACCAGCTTGAGCCGGTGGTGAAAAGCGACGAAAGGGAAATACTGAACCGCTTTTACCCGAACCCATACTTCTTCTCGGCCAACGTGTTCCGGCAGATTGAGCTGGTATCAATCGAACTGACCAAAGTGTACCGGCAGACCGACAAAGTGTTCGTAAGCGTGCTCGACCATATCCGCACCAATACGGCCGGAAACGCCGACCTCCAGCTTCTGAACACACGGTGCAACGTGCCGGAAAACAGGGAGGAGAACGACCTGTATATCACCCTCGCCACACGGAGGGACACGGTTGACTACATCAACGAGAAAAAACTGGCGGAGCTTCCGGGCGAACCCGTCACGCTGAAAGGCGTCATCAAGGGAGAGTTTCCCGAAAACAGCCTCCCCACACTCATGGAGCTGATCGTAAAGCCGGGCGCGCAAATCATTTTCATCAAGAACGACCAGGAGAAGCGGTGGGTGAACGGAACCATCGGAACCATCTCCGGAATATCCGACGACGGCATCCTTTACATCGTGACCGAGGAAGGACGCGAATTTGATGTCCGCCAGGAAAGCTGGAGCAACATACGCTATCACTACAACGAACAGGAAAAGAAAATCGAAGAAGAAGAACTGGGCACCTTCACGCAATATCCCATCCGGCTGGCATGGGCCATCACCGTCCACAAAAGCCAGGGACTTACGTTCAGCCGCGTGGTCATCGACTTTACCGGAGGGGTGTTTGCCGGAGGACAGACGTATGTGGCGCTGAGCCGGTGTACGTCGCTCGAAGGCATCCGCCTGAAACGGGAAATCACCCGGAGCGACATCTTCGTGCGGCCGGAAATCGTAAGCTTCGCCAAGCATTTCAACGACCGGATCGCATTCGACCGCGCCATGAAGCAGGCGCAGGCCGACGTGGAATATGCGGAAGCAGCAAAAGCTTTCAACAAAGGCGACTTCACCGCCTTCCTGAGCTCGTTCTTCAAGGCAATACACAGCCGATATGACATCGAGAAGCCTCTCATACAGCGGTTTATACGCAGAAAGCTGAACATCATCAACCGCCTGAAGGAAGAAAACCGCCGGCTGAAAGAGGAAATGGCAGCACAACGGAAGAACCTGGAGAAGTATGCACGCGAATATTACCTGATGGGGAACGAGTGCATCACAAAGGCACACGATGCACGGGCGGCCATCGCCAACTACAACAAAGCCATCAAACTTTACCCCGGATACGTAGACGCATGGGTGCGCAAAGGCATCACCCTGTTTGATGAAGGGCACACCGAAGAAGCCGGAATATGCCTCAACAAAGCTGTCGAAATACGCCCCGGAGAATTCAAGGCCGTATACAACCGCGGGAAACTGCGCCTGCATACGGGATACATCGAGGGAGCCATAGCCGACCTTGACAAAGCGACCAGCCTGAAAGCGGAACACGCCGGAGCGCACGAATATTTTGCTGAAGCGCTCGAAAAAGCCGGGAAAGAAACGGAAGCAGCCATCCATTACCGCATAGCCGAAGAGCTCAGAAAAAAGAAAAAGCAATAAAGCGCAGGTATTCTGCACTTCAAGGCATCCGTTTCAATTAAAATTCGTACTTTTGCGGATGCGGAAGTCTAATCTTCTGCAACCAAAGCATGCTACTCAAACTTTATTCAAAGAACAACAATCCGGATGACATCCAGCGGGTAGTGGAGATACTCAACGAAGGAGGCATCATCATCTACCCGACGGACACCATGTATGCCATCGGATGTCACGCGCTGAAAGAGCGTCCAATCGAACGCATCTGCAAACTCAAGGACATCGACCCGCGCAAGCCAAAGCTTTCCATCATCTGCTACGACCTGAGCAACATAAGCGAATACGCCAAGGTAAGCAACAACACGTTCAAGCTGATGAAGCGCAACCTCCCGGGACCGTTCACGTTTATCCTCAAGGCCGACAGCAGGCTGCCGAAAATCTTCCGTAACCGTAAGGAAGTGGGAATTCGCGTGCCCGACAATCCCATCATCCATGAAATCTGCCGCGCGCTGGATGCACCGATACTGACCACAACGCTCCCGCTGGAAGAAGGCGAAGACACCGAATACGTGACCGACCCGGAACTGATAGATGAAAAGTTCGGGGACAAGGTCGACCTCGTAATCGACGGAGGAATAGGAGGTCTTGAACCTTCCACCGTCATCAATTGTTGTGAAGATATTCCTGAAATCACACGCCAGGGTAAAGGCGAACTTATAGAATAACCATTTTACAGAAGAAACATTATGTCAGCTACACTACAACACATCATGCTATTGAGCGCTTCTACGAAAATCAATATGGAAGCCGTTCTTGACCGACTGATCGACTGGGGTATCGATGCCGGAAAAAACATCATCGGCGCCATCCTGATCTTTATCATCGGACGCTTCATCATCAAACAGATCAACCGTCTGGTAAGCAAAATACTCAGGAAAAGAAAACTGGAAGTCAGCGTAGAAACCTTCCTCAAAAGCCTCCTAAGCATCTTGCTCAACCTGGTGCTGGCCTTCGCCATCATCAGCAAGCTGGGAATAGAAACCACCAGCATCGCCGCCCTTCTGGCCTCTGCCGGCGTAGCGGTAGGTATGGCTTTGTCAGGCAATCTGTCAAACTTTGCCGGCGGACTGATCATTCTGGTATTCAAGCCGTTCAAGGTGGGCGACTATATCGATACGGAAACAGCCGACGTAAGCGGAACCGTAAAGGAAATTCAGATCTTTCATACGGTGCTCGCCACACTCGACAACAAAATCATTTACGTCCCCAACGGAGTGCTCAGCAGCAGCGCCATCACCAACTACAGCAAGCAGAGCATGAGGCGCGCCGAATGGATCATAGGCATAGAATACGGTGAAGACGTAGACAAGGTGAAGGGCGTCCTCGAAGAACTTATCGAAGCCGACACACGCATCCTGAAAGACCCGGCTCCGCTTGTCGCTCTGAAGGCACTTTCGGCAAGCAGCGTCGACATTGTCGTGCGCGCATGGGCCAAAAGCGAAGACTACTGGAGCGTATACTTCGACATGAACAAGAAAATATACGATACGTTCAACCGGAAAGGAATCGGCTTCCCGTTCCCGCAGCTCACTGTACATCAGGCCAAAGACTGACGGACAGCCGAAAACATTTAAAGGTATTTAAAGGGCGGAATGTGCGGAAACCAGACTTTGCACTTCCGTGAAAAAAGATTATCTTTGCGCCCGTAAAAGACAAACGATGGACGAACGGGTACGCTACAACGACTTTTCCGGTTTTCTGGCCGCGCACTTTCCGTACAAAGTACAGAAAATATCAATCAACGCAGGCTTCACGTGTCCGAACCGTGACGGCACAAAGGGATATGGAGGATGCACGTACTGCAACAACCAGACATTCAATCCGGCGTATTGCCACACGGAAAAACCTGTCGGGCAACAGGTACGTGAGGGGGTAGCCTTCTTTTCCAGAAAGTATCCGAAGATGAAATATCTCGCATACTTCCAGGCTTACACCAACACCTATGCCGGGCTGGAGGAACTGAAACGCATGTACGAAGAGGCTCTGGAAGTGGAAAACGTAGTGGGACTGGTCATTGGAACACGGCCGGACTGTATGCCGGATTCGCTGCTGGACTATCTGGAAAGACTGAACAGGCAAACATTCCTGATCGTTGAGTATGGCATCGAATCTACAGACAACCGCACATTGAAACGGATCAACAGAGGACATACATTTGAATGTACAGCCGATGCCGTCAGAAAAACAGCGCAAAGGAAGATTCTGACAGGAGGGCATGTCATTCTTGGCCTGCCGGGAGAAAGCAACAGACAGATCATCGCTCAGGCGGAAACGATTTCAGAGCTGCCTCTGAATACGCTCAAGCTCCACCAGCTGCAGCTCGTGAAAGGAACCCGCATGGCGCATGAATATGCCGAACACCCCGAAGAGTTCCATCTGTACAAGGCAGACGAATACATCGATCTGACCATCGACTATCTGGAACATCTTCGTCCCGACATCGTGATCGAACGGTTTATATCTCAGTCGCCCAAAGAACTGCTCATCGCTCCCGACTGGGGACTGAAGAATTATGAATTTACCGAAAGGATAAAGAAGCGCATGAAAGAACGCGATTCATGGCAAGGAAAACATTATAAAAACAGGATACAATAAATAACTATTAGATTCAAATGGAAATTAAAGGAAAAGTTCATTATGTAGGTGTGAACGACCGGACAAAAGCATTGTTCGAGAATCTGTGGCCATTGCCTTACGGCGTATCTTATAACTCTTACCTGATTGCCGATGACGACATGGTTGCACTGGTCGACACGGTGGACGTGGCTTTTTTTGAAGTATACATGAAAAAAATCCGCAGCGTTATCGGCGACCGGAAGATTGACTATTTGATTATCAATCACATGGAACCGGACCATTCAGGCTCCCTCGCTCTCATAAAGAAATACTATCCTGAAATTGTGCTGGTTGGAAACAAAAAGACTTTCGACATGGTTGAAGGCTATTATGGCGTAACCGGCGAACGTTATGTCGTGGGCGACGGCGATTTCCTGAAGCTGGGACACCATAGCTTGCGGTTCTATCTCATTCCGATGGTACACTGGCCCGAAACGATGGTCACTTTTGATGAAACAGACGGCATTCTGTTCTCGGGCGACGCGTTCGGATGTTTCGGAGCGCTAAACGGCGGATGCATCGACAAGAACATCAACACGGACATCTATGAAAACGAAATGCGCCGCTATTATTCAAATATCGTCGGGAAATTCGGCAATCCGGTACAGAAGGCTTTGCAGAAATGCAGCAGCCTGCCAATCAGCATGATCTGTCCGACTCACGGTCCGGTATGGGAAGAAAAGATACCTCAAGTTGTCGACCTTTACGACAAGATGAGCCGCTATGAAGGCGAAGAAGGGGTTGTAATCGCTTACGGAACCATGTACGGAAACACCGAAGAGCTTGCAGAAACCATTGCCGAAGAATTGAGCAAGGAAGGTATCAAGAACATTATCCTCCACAATGTTTCGCATACCCACCAGTCGTACATTCTGTCGGACATATTCAAATACAAAGGTCTGATTGTCGGATGCACTACCTACAACATGCACCTGTATCCGGAAATGGAAGCATTGCTCAGCAAAGTGGCAGGAAGAGAGATGAAGAACCGCATCATGGGCTATTTCGGTTCATACACATGGGCCAGTGCAGCCGTAAAGAAACTGGCTGAATATGCGGAAAAGCTGAAATTTGAAGTAGTCGGCAATCCGGTAGAAATGAAACAAAGCATGAAAGCCGACAATTACGCTCAGGCAAAAGAACTGGCCAAAGCAATGGCCGACCGCCTGAAAGCAGACCGGAAATAAGATATAGCCAGCATAAAATACAATGTGCCGATGCACGACAAACGCAGAACCCACATGCGAAAGAGTCGGAGCATCGGCACATTAATTTATATCAGCACTATCAATCGGCAGGAATCAGACTCAGATGTTTCTCCCGTCCTGGCGCAGGATGTTTCTCCAGCCATTCTTTCAACATCTGCCGGTGTTCCTCCAATACCTGAGCATAACCAGCCTCAACCGCAAGGTTTTGCATCTCGCCTCTGTCTTTATCCATATCAAACAACTGCTCACGATACTTTCCCTTGTCATAAAGCACATACTTGTAATGAGGCGTGCGCACCATCCATCCCAGCGTACCGCTGGTCTGGTTGAAATTGGTTTCAGTCACCACATATTTCTGGTGAGGCTTCTCCGGAAGTCCGCTTTCAGCAATGCCGCGGAAACTCACGCCCTGTCTGCCCGCCGGCATGTCAATGCCCGCCCAATCGCATACACTAGGCATGAGATCAACGGCATTGTTTACCAGCTGGGGCAACACCTTGCCTCCATTCTTGCTTCCCGGAAGGCAGACAATGAACGGGATATTAGCCACTTCTTCATAAAGCACGGTCTTCTGATTCCACTGGTGAGCACCGCATCCGTCGCCATGATCGCTTGTAAATATGATAACAGTATTTTTCCACAAGTCCTGACGGTCTATTTCATCCACTATCTTCCCGATTTCGGCATCAACCGCCTCCACCAGGCGGAAATACGCATTTCTGTAGCGCCGCCAGTCGTCCGGAGTAAAATCTTGCGAGGGATACAAAGCATAACTCTGCTTCTTCTCGAAAGCGAGCACACTGGCATCATAAGGATTCACGGCAAAATTCGCAGGAAGATTCGGACATTCCTCCAAAGGCGGTTCCTCTACCGTTGCATAAGGCGTATGCTGATGGCGTGCATATTCGCAGATATTATGCGGATTCGTAAAGGAAGCCACAAGGAAAAACGGAGTTTCAGGCTTGCTCCGGAGGAACTCCACGCAAGACTCGGCCAAACCGATGTCCCCGTTCATGCTCAGACGATGAAAACCGAAAGAATATTCGGAAGGCAGCGAAACGGTATTCGCATGCCACTTGCCTGCATAAGCACAATAATACCCTCCTTCCGTCATCAAGGAACCAAGCGTATGCTCCTGCAGTGAGTCGGGAATCGCTATGCCGTTTTCTATCGTGCCTATTTCGCTCGGCATATAGCCGGTAAACATGGCCGAACGCGTCGGACCGCTCAAAGGCATCCCGCAGTAGGCGTTCTCAAACCTCACGCCATGCGCAGCCAGCCGATCCATATTCGGCGTTTTCACCTCAGCCGTCCCAGCGCAGCTCATGGCTGCAGCCGACTGCTGGTCTGTCATAATATAAATAATATTCGGACGGTTCTGAGCAGACAATGCAACAGGGGCAACCGTCCCGGCCAACAAAAAAAACTTTACATTCATACCTAATACATAAATTTGCCACTAATATACATAATTTCCTTCAGGTATCAAGTCTGAACAAGAATGTTTCATTCCGTTTTCTTCAAGCCGGGTTTCCCGTTCGCCGACATCAAGCCGCGAAGTTCCGCATTCCACTTTAAGCATAACAGGCTTGCCGGCATCAAGCTGCGCCTCAATTGAAACGTTTCCGACAGTCCACTTTCCTTTTCCCGTGCATACGAGCGGGCAAAGATCCGATCCCTTGTCGCTCATCCGGATTACGGTCAGGAAACGCATATTTCTGACCTTTGCGGCATTGCTGAATGAAGCATGATACTGCAGAGGGGTTCCGTTCTTATATTTCTTCTTGAAGTCGACCGCCGGAGAAAAGAACTTGTCGGTCAGTTCCGCACGGAGAGGCACACTGCCAAATACATCGGCGCGTGCAACACTGCGCTCCGTATTCAGCTGCAAAGCCAGCGAATCAGCCAGCGAACTTTTTTCGACCGTATGGAGCAGCATAGTCCACACCGAAGGATTTTCAGCCTGAAGTACATCATACACAACCACGATATCCGGACGGACAAACACCAGATGCCGCTCGTATTTCTTCAATCCCGAATCGCCGAAACCGGAAGCACTGTCCTGGGCTATGCCGTTCTTTTCCAGCAAATCCTTGAACTGGCCGTCCGTCACCGGGCGGTAAGCACGGCTGGCATCGCCGCACACATACGACAGCAAGCGTCCGTGCAGGTGCCTTTTGATCCATCCATAGCCCTCATGACCGAAAGCCTGTCCGCATCCGTTCACCAGAATCGTATTATGTGCGCGCGTATGACGGTATGAAGTCAGCGAATGAGGGTCGGCAAACGACGTATAATAACCCGTTGGATAAAAAAGCCGTTCCCCTTTCCGCGAGATGTTGAAGCTGTTCTGATTGGCGTGCATATGTCCTTTTGCGCCAAAGGGAGAAGACCGGAAAAACACAGCCGTATTTTCTGCGGGATGCAGCACATCCGTATGCATGGCTGCCGCCCCTACGCCGACAAAGACCTTATCCTGAGCAACCGTATCCGGCTCCACCGCATCTTTTGCCGTCAGCCTCACATTATCCACAATCTGATACCAGGGCTCTACTTTCGCCAAAGGCTTTTTCCAATAATCAGCCGGACACTTCCCTCCATAAAAAGAGTCTGCCGGCTTCAAGGAACTGAACAGACGGTAAACGGCTTTCGGATTATTCTCCTCGCAACTGATGACCAGCATCTCAGAACGTCCCTTCAGACTTCCTGTAGCTACGCGGTCGTGCATATCTCCGAATCCGGACACAGGCGAAGCCACAGGAGAAAAATAGATGAAATAGTCGGGCAGGTTACGGTACCATCCCGACTTGAAGATGTCTATCTTCCCTATTTTCTTCAAGAGCAAAGCCATGTCAACGATCGCGCTCTGATTCACGCTATAGTATCCTTCTCCTTCAGCCCATCCGCCATCCTGAGTCGACAGGTTCGGAAAGCGGGCGATAAAGAGCTCGTAGGTGTAGCGCAACATTTCTTCAGCAGATTTCAGATGTCCCAGTGTAGCCAAAGCCGCAGTAAAGTTGCCCGTAATCTCCATCTGCCAGAAATGATTTTCCACCTGACGTGCCTCCGTGTATCCCGGCCAGCGCTTCAGCCCGTCCTTCAACTGGCTGTTGATGACCGCCAGTATCCGCTTCTTCACCTTGTCATCCAGCTTATCATAAAGCATGTCGTATCCCAAGGCCAGCGAAGTCAGCACTTTTGAGCCCAACAGGTCGTAAGTGGGCCATTGTAGCAGAACATCCGTGCGCTCCAGCAAAGCGTCGAGCAGCTCCGGTTTTCCGGAAAGCACATAGCCTTCAAGCAAGGTTCTGTATATTTCGGTTTCCTCCCCTCCTATCTGGTTCAGCCGGCGTTCCTCGGCAGGAATATCACTCTCCACCGGACCACGATACACAGGCTTGACCGCAGCCTGTTCGGCAGCACGGATCATGCGCTTGTACAACGGATGCGAAGGCGCTTCATGCCGGATAGCGTCCAGATTTCTGCCATAGTTCATTACCCTGGGATGGACCTGCGGAATATTCCGGACAAAAGCATCGAAAGCGGGTGTGACCGTTCCTTCCGCATCAGCTTCAACCACAAAAGAAAACACTCCCTGAGGACGCACCTTTCCATTGTCTACAATCTCGTATTTCCAGTACCACACACCGGGTTCAAGCGACCGGTGAGGATTGAAAAAACAATAACGCTGTCCCATGCTCCGCATAGTGGACTCGTCAGAAAACACGGAATCCCGGCTCAAATAAACATTGTAAGTCACATCCTTCTTTTCCCAATACCTCACAGAAGGCCACAACAGAGGAGATGGATTTACAGAAACCGTCACCCCTTTCTGAGGGAAAGGCGATTTCCTCCATTCCTCATAAAGATAGTCGGGCAAAAGCCCGGAAGCCAGCCCCCACTGCACCGCCATGCACAGCAAGGCCAATGATAAAACTCTCTTCATACTCATTGCCTAAACATTAAACCACATTACAAATGCCGAAAATACGGCAGACAATCTCCATCTCCAGCCGAAAGACACATATCTTCAACCTAAAGATATATATCTCCAGCCTAAAGACATACATCCTTAGGCTGGAGATACAGAACAAGTGCTGTTCCAACAGCTTACATAAGGGAAATCACGAAAGATACAAGACTCATCCGCAGAAAAACAGCGAAGCCGCCCCCAAGCATCCGGCACGGTTTCCCAAAGAAGCCGCTACAATGCGCGTGTTGACCGCACAGTCGGGAATAGCATATCTGAATGCACTCTCGCTGACTTTCTTTATATAGAAGTCGCCCGATTCGGACAATCCCCCGCCGACAACGACCAGCTGGGGACTGAATATATTGATGAATCCCGCGATGCCGTGCCCCAAAAAGTCGCAATGCTCGTTGAAGCTTTCCACGGCAATTGCATCATTTTCCTTGTACAAACGCACGATCAGTTCACCGTTAATCTCTTCCGACGGCACCGGAGCTCCTGCTTTTTCAAGACGCTCGCGGAAACGGCGGACCAGCGCCGAGGCCGAAGCATAGTGCTCCAGACACCCCACCGATCCACAGGCACACCGCTCTCCGTCTGCAATCAACGGCACGTGTCCAAGTTCGGTACCCCGGTTTGCATAACCGCCGAACAGCTTCCCGTCGATCAGCACCGCACCGCCGATTCCGGTTCCGACGGTCACGAACACGATGTTTCCACAACCTTTTCCGGCACCGAAAGCCATTTCTCCCAGTCCCATCATGTTCGCATCGTTTCCGATTCGCACCGGCAGACCGATTTCCTTCTCTATGATGTCGGCCAGAGGCAGGTTCTCCCATCCGGCCAGATTCTCCGCACCGCCCAGCACCCTGCGTCCCGATGCATCCACAATGCCTGGAGTCCCGATGCCGATGCCTTCAACACGGATGCCGAGATTGGCCGCCGCATCAGCCGCATCCCTTACAGCCTTGCAGATCTGTCCCGTTATCGCTTCGGCCGAAATGTCAGCATACGAGGGCAAACGCCCCTGGCGGTGAAACGTCCCTTCGTTGTCAATCAAGGCATATTTCACGGACGTGCCGCCCAAATCAATTCCGATTACATATCTCTTTTCCATACAAACTCAATCAAACACGTTCCACCCATATCGGAGAACTGAAAGCCCACTGCTGGTCGCGCTGACGGACACGCACGTAATAATAGTCCGTATCTCTTTCAGGCTCCTTGTCCTCCATGTAATGCTCAATCATATAGCAGCTTTCAGGCATGGCGCGGTTGAACAAGATGGCCTCGCTCAGCCATCCGATCATAAAATGCGAGCGCGAGCCTTCCAGCAGCTCGCCCAGCGAATGCTTAAACTGCTTGCCGTTAAAATCAGCCGTTATGATTCCGTCCTTCGGCATCTCCAGTTCGAGAATAACAGCCTGAGTAGCCGGAGTCAGCGTATTCGGGTTCTTCGACGTATAGAGCAAAAGCTCCGTCTGACGCTCCGATGCCGAGATGATCTTGTTGACATGGGTATGGAACTCCGTTTCACCCTCCTGCGGAGAAGTAAACGCTGCACCGCGGAAACAAGGAGTGACTTTCAGGATGCGTCCCTTGTCGATTGACAGGTTTCCTTTCCACGTGACATAACGCTCCTCACGGTTCCAGCCGAATTCAACCTTCACTTTGCAATGTACGGTATCGCCTTCCGGCATAACCGGAGTCATCGGACCGTTCATCCGCGCAAGCAGCCTTCCGTTCTTGATGATGTCGATATAGTCGATGCAGCTCTGCCCCTCTACATTCAGATAAATGCGGCGGCTGTTTCCTCGCGCCACATCCCCCATCATCGCGTCATTCAGCCGGAAGTCAATCTTGATATTGTCGCCCGTAGCGCAGCAAACGTGGCGCGTGCGCAAGGCCTCCCATACCGCATCACGGGTCAACGAAGGAGCCAATACCCCCACACGCCCGTCGCCGTAACTTCCCGGATACCCCGAATGCTGGTCGGTAGATCCTATCAATCCGAACTTATGCCCCTGCTCAAGACCGTACAATATAGTGCCTTCCCACTGGCGCGGTCCCATATCATGCAGATACGGATAATCTCCCTGATCCGTTTCGGCCAAGCCATGACGCGAATACATTTCAACAAACGGAGTCTGATCGCCTTCCGTAAAGAACTTCCAGTTATATCCGCGGTAGCCGGTCTGATACCCCATGTGGTGAGGGGTAATGAAAACCTTATGCCCCTTTGCCTTCTGTTTCCAGTCCTCGATCGACGTACATTCTACAAGCGGGGCATTCAAGTCGTAATTCAAGGCCACGTGGTCGCCATGCTCCATGCTGTGCGCCTCATAGCCTATGAAAGTCAGAAACTCTCCCTCCCTGTTATATTCGTTCGTCATCTTTACATACTTGTCATAGCCTCCCGCCCTCAAGCGTTTGAAAGCACCGGTATGATAGTCAATGACCCACGACAGACGCGGATCGTTCCTACCCGGAATGTCCGGCCACATCGCATGAGGTGTCACGCTCACAAAATCAAGCTGCCCTTTGGCAGCCTCGAATGCGTCGCGCATATCGCCGTGCCCATACGTCAGGTTGCAATGATTGTGCAAGTCCCCCCAAAACAGCTTCGTGTTTGTAGGCGACGGCATGATTTTCTTTGCTTCCTTGCTTCCCGGCTTGCATGCGCCGAGCAAACTGCCAGAAGCGGCCAGTCCCAAAAACGACCAGCCCGAAATCTCCAAAAAATGTCTTCTGTCCATGATATCAGATTTTATATAATTACTTTTGTCTATGCTGGAATCTTCTGTCACCTTTGAAAAGCACCTTTTCCTTCTCTTCGGGATCCGTATCGCCATACTGCGTCTGAGTTTCTTTCAGCAGCGACATCATTTCCTGCTGAACTTCCGCATATTCCGGATGTCCGAACACGTTGTTCATTTCATTCGGATCCTTCTTCAGGTCATACATTTCCCACTCATCGATATCATTATAAAAATGTACCAGCTTGAAGTCCCGGGTACGTATGCCGTAATGACGCTTTACGCTATGCTCTGCCGGATATTCATAGTAATGATAATAAGCGGCCTTTCTCCATCCGTCCGGAGTTCTCCCTTCATTTTCAAGAATCGGCTTCAACGATTCGCCCTGAATGTCTTCCGGAATATCTATCCCGGCAAGGTCGAGGAACGTAGGAGCGAAATCCACATTCATGCAAATGGCCGAACTGACCGAACCTGCCTTTATCGCCTTCGGATAACGGACTATCAACGGCATACGCTGGCATTCTTCATACATGAAACGCTTGTCGAACCAGCCGTGCTCGCCCAAGAAAAAGCCCTGGTCGGATGTATAGACGATGACCGTATTGTCAAGTTCCCCCTTGTCTTCAAGGTATTTCAGCAGACGACCGATGTTTTCATCCACAGAAACGACTGTCGCCAAATAATCTCTCATATACTGCTGGTACTTCCAACTGACAAGTTCTTTTCCTTTAAGGTTGCCTCTGCGGTACTCT
Organism: Bacteroides sp. ET225; assembly: GCF_024733745.1. Lineage (NCBI taxonomy): Bacteria > Pseudomonadati > Bacteroidota > Bacteroidia > Bacteroidales > Bacteroidaceae > Bacteroides > Bacteroides sp. ET225. The sequence continues at coordinate 67,664 of NZ_JANRHN010000010.1, forward strand.
GCTATTCTTCCCGCATAAACAGAATCCCATTTGTGCTGCACTTCCACAGGCATTCTTCTATACACCTTTGACAGACGGTTGGTTGTGTCTTTCAGAAGCTCTTCCCTCGTCATAAGCTTCAAGTCCCAGTCGTCCGTAAAAGTCCTGGCGAGCGACATGTCCTGTTCCGCCGCAGCGCGCCCCCTGCCGGCATAATCATCAAACAGCGTGGCAGGCTCCGGAAAAACCGTATCGTTGAACATCCCAAGATGTTCCGGAGCCGGCATCCAGTTCCTGTGAGGAGCCTTTTGATGGAACATCACGCAGAAAGGCTTCGACGTATCTCTTCCGTCAAGGAAACGGATCACCTTATCCGTGATGATATCCGTCACATAACCTTTTTCCGTGATGTGTTTTCCGTTCTCGTTGAAATCCGGATCATAATAGTCGCCCTGCTCTTCCTGCCCGGTCAGTATACTCCAATAGTCAAAGCCCTGAGGCTCCGAAATCAGATGCCATTTTCCGATAACAGCAGTTTCATAGCCAGCCTGCTGAAGCAGCTTCGGAAAAGTCTGCTGGCTTCCGTCAAAGGTACTGGCATTGTCTGTAAATCCGTTCACATGACTGAACTTTCCCGTCAGCACACAAGCGCGCGACGGTCCCGACAAAGCATTCACCGCATAGCAATTGTCAAAACGGATACCTTCCTCCGCAATGCGGTCCATATTGGGAGTCTGGATAAGATGGCCTCCATAACATGACATTGCCTGTGTTGTATGGTCATCTGTCATGATGAAAATGATATTGGGCTGTTCTACATGCTCTTTCTGATGGGAAGCACATCCCAAAAGCCCGAGTGTGGCCACACAAAGACTGCCTGATATGTTTTTCATAATTACCGATTTTTCTTAAAAAAAACGAGCGTGCACCGAACTGTGACGGCACACGCTCATCCGTCAATGATTATAAATTGTATTTCAATACCTGTTTCTTGCCGTTCACCTTCACTTCCACTTCAAGCCCTTTCTCATCGAACTTCTTGTTCTTGAACTTGGCAGACATTTCGGGCGCATCGGCACTGTCTTTCATCGGATAGATGACAGTGATGTAGCGTACGGCATCGCCTCCGTCTTTTCTGACATTGAACGAAACATTCATACGCTTCACCTTCTTGCGGTAAGCAGTCGACTGCCACCCCTCTTCTTTCTTCATTGTCATTCCGTCCGGGCCGAAACATTGCAGCTTCATGTTGCTGCCGTTTTCAAACTGAGTGACGAAAGTCATATCCTCACGGCTGTTGGCTATCTTTCCTTTCGGCATCTGATAATGCAGATTCACTACACCTTTGGCACTGCCTGCAGCCTCATCGACAATCACGAAATAAGTGTTGTCGACAAAGAACACCGAACGGCGATGCTTCAGGTTCTTGTAGCCCGGATTTTCTGTCACCAAAGTCTGCACATCTCCATCCGGCTGCCAAAGCTTGGTTACAGACTCTGTCGTTTCCAAGTCCTTGTCGTTCAAGGTCAGCGTATTATGCACCCTTGTCTGGCGGAACCATTTTCTCCATTCCATCACTTCTCCTTCACCGGCGTAAACATACGAACCGGAATCAGGGAACAAGTCTTTTCCGTTGAACCAAAGTTCAAACGTTCCGTTGTCCGGCTGGCAATGCCAGAACCCTTTCGGACCAGCTTTCACAACCATCTGGGTAGCATCCATTCCCCAAGAGTTGCGGAAAACAAAGAAGCCGGATGTCAGGAAACCTTTCGACAGATAAGCAGGCAGTTCGCCTTTCTTTCCCTCCGTTGCAAAATAAAGAATCGCCTTGTTGTCGGGGAAAAGCTTCGCCCATTGCTTGTAGTTCTTTATCATTTCCTTCTTGGTTGTCAGCTTAGCATCGCTGAAACAAGGATTGGTATAGTCCGGGAAGCTGACGTTCATGTAGAACATAATCATATTTTCCACCGTATCCAGATACTTTTTCGGGAACTCGTCACGGAAGCCGTTCATATCTGCCAGATACAAGGCCTTGCAGAAGATATTGATAGCTGCCAGATGATAATGCGGATCAAGTTCAAACTGCCCTCCGTCATCATATACCTGCACGCCGATTTCACGGTTCAGGATATCGATACCGCTTTTTCTCCACATCTGAGAATCCTTGAACTCGGGGAAGAAAGTCCCGGCATACATGATGCGCTGCGACTCAAACAACAGGTGGTTTCCCTTGTCAGAGTAGTGTCCGATAAGGTAGTTCGCATGTTTGTAATAATTGAGCAGGAACTCGGTAAGGAATTCCGGCGTAAACGACGGAGAAACGAGGAAAAGCTGGAACTGCGTAGTCTGGTCCTGCAGACGGTTGCTGATTTCCAGCGGACGCCATGCAAAGCGCATGTTCTCGGCATCCCCCTTCAGTTTAGAATCTCCTTTCATTTCAAACTCATCCTTGCTGATTTCCACCAGCGGATTTTTCTTTATCCAGTCGATGTACTGTCTGGTCCATTCTTCCGCATATTTTTCATCACCCGAAATACGGTAAGCCTTCCCCATCGGAGTAAACCATTTGTGACGGTGAAGCTGCCAGCGCAGTTCATTATCCTTTACCGGCCAATAGCGCCAGTCGATGTCTTCTCCGTAATTAAATGAAGGCTGGTATCCCTTATGCGCAAAAAAAGTATGCTGCAAGGCATCGTCCGCCCACTGCTGTTCGGTCTTGCTGATTTTGATGCTTTTCAGATTGATGTCCGGGGTTTTCACACCTGTGCGGGCACGGTAATAATCCAGCAGTTCTTTAGCCGCATCAGCATCTTTTCCTTCATTATGCAAAGCCTTCACCTTTTCCAGTCCGGGATAATCCAGATTAAGCAAAGAAAAGACTTCAGTCTTCAGTTCCTGCGCCATAGCCTGTCCCAAAGCAAAGCATGAAACGACAGCCATCGCCACGGTCTTCAAATTCAGTTTCATAATCATTTAAGATCTTTATAGGTTAGTTTTTTCAGGTCCATATAACGCTTCAGTGCCTCCATATAATAATAATCGGCATAATTCAACGGTGTATCAATTTCTGATCCGTTGGGAAGCGATCCGGTAGAATGCATCAATATAAATCCGCAATTCTCGCCCGGTTTTGCCAGATAAGCAGGCGATGACAGACTCTTCAGAATCTTTTCGGCATAGTCAAAATATTTCTGTCCGTCAGGAACCATTGTGCTCAGTTCCAGCATTCCGGAAGCGGTAACTGCCGCAGCCGAAGCATCACGCGGAGTTTCCGGAGTGACAGGAGCATCATAATCCCAATACGGAATGGCATCATCGGTCTTCACCTTATCCATAATCATATCGCCTATATGGCAGGCAAAGTCGAGATAAGTCGAGTCACCTGTTTCACGGAAGCAGGAAGTATATCCATACACAGCCCATGCCTGTCCGCGAGCCCAGGAAGAATCGTCGTTCTTCCCCTGATGAGTCTGCTTCCTTTCTACCGTACCGTCATCGTTGTAGCTCACCACATGCCAGCAGGTGTAGTCCGGACGGAAATGATTGTGCATGGTCGTATTGGCATGTTTTACGGCAATGTCCTTATATTTAGAATCGCGTGTCATCTTGCTGACCGTAAACAAGAGATCCAGATTCATCATATTATCGATAATCACAGGGAAATTCCATGCGCCGAAATCCCACGAACGGATACAGCCGATTGAATCATTATAACGTTTGTACAGATTATCCGCCGTTTCAGTCATGACAGCGGCAATGGTGTCATTCGGAGCCAGACGGCGCGCATTTCCGTAACTGCAGTTCACCATAAAGCCCAGGTCGTGCGTTCCGCCATAATAGCGGACCGGATTCAACTGATTCGTATACTTGACCGCTTCTGTCTTCAGTGAGTCATTGCCCGTCAGTTCATATGCATACCACAGCGTGCCGGGGAAGAATCCGCTTGTCCAGTCATATACATTACAAAGGCGAAGCTTTCCGAGTTTGTCGGCGGCAGGATTTATCCGCAATGAATCTTTAAAAGTAGCGGAATCACGTTCCAATTGACTGCAAAGGAAATCCATTGTATAGCCTGTCCATATTGACCGGGGGAACTTGCCAGTTCCATCAATTTCCTCCGCTGTCTGCATCAGTTGAGCAGAAGCCACATCCAAACTGTTTTTAATCCAACTGTAATCCTCCTTGGGTGCATTCTGACAAGCAGCAAAAGTCAAAGCTGCAGAAGCGAGAATAACAAAATGTCTTTTCATTCGTCTTTTTAAGTTTAATGTTAATAATTGAAGATTCTCCTGTTTCCTTCTATTACAAAGTTAGGCTTTCTGCTGTAAACAACTGACTTCAAATGTCAAAACGACTGTCAGAAAAGCCGGGAGAATCTTCAATTTTGTTGAAATTTATGTCACTTCTGTATTACCAGCCGGGATTCTGCTCAAACTGGGTACACAAGTCCATGTCGCGCTGCGGGATGGGACAAAGTTCGTTTTTGCCTTTCACCGTATAGTTGTAAACCACATAGTTGGCATCCGGCCACCAGTTCATCAACTTGTCATAAGTTTCCTGAATGGTTTCATAATAAATGCCCCAACGTACCAGATCCAGGCGGCGGTGTCCTTCAAACGCCAGCTCATACTTGCGTTCCTTGCGGACAGCCTCACGGAAAGCAGCCTGATCCATTCCTTGTGCAAGGTCATGACTGGTATCATTATAGGCACGGCGGCGCACTTTATTTACTGCCGCATATGCTTCGTCAGTCGGTCCCCCTTTCCATTCATTCAACGCTTCGGCATAAATCAACAGCACATCAGCATAACGGAGCACATACCAGTTTACATTCGACTTATCATCATTAATGACAACATTGGCAGCCTGAGTGTATTTTTCAATATCCCACTTTGCAGGTGTATAATTCTGTTTATACCTTTGTCCGGCATCCGGATTAAGATCATTCTGAGCCGCCACTTCATCCGTAGTACTGGATGTTTTTGTCCACAGCACATAGTCATCATTATACTGATAATTAGCGATCGAAAGAGGACGACGGCAGTCATAGCCCGGTGTACCGGCTTCCGGTTCATACGTATAAACATTGTTAGTTCCGTCTGTCGTCATACCAATGCCATCTTCCGCTCTCCAGTCAAGCACAAATGAATGCACCACTTTATCGTTTGCCGCACAACGTCCTCTCGTACCTGCTATCTGAGTCGCTCTTACCCCATTCCACTTTCCGATACGTCCTACAGGATCGCTGGAAGCACTTGCAGTAGGAGAATAGAAAGAGATCTCAATCAAGCTTTCTGTCGGGTCCCAGATACTGTTGCACGTGTTATACCAAAGCTGTTCAAAATCAGCCAGCAAATCATGCTTTCCTGAATTTATCAACTGACCGGCAATATTGGCAGCCTGCTCCCATTTCGAAGTATCCTGGATAGGATATCCGGCCCATGTTGCATAAACTTTTGCCAGCAAACCCATTGCCGCACCTTTTGAAAAACGAAAATCATTACTTTCACGATAAGTGTCGTCCGTTGCATACGGAAGCGTTTCTATAGCATATTTCAGGTCTGCCTCTATGAACTCATATACCTTCACCGGATCCTCCTGCACAAAGGTAGAGGGATGCTGGTCTGACATGGCCGTACTGGTCATCAATACAATGTTTCCAAAACGGCGCACCAACTCAAAGTTATACAAAGCGCGCAAACAACGGGCTTCCGCCAAATAGATAGCGGCAAGATTCTTGTCATCCTCCGACTCAAAACTTTCCATTTTGACAGACAAACGTTCCAAGAAGTCATTGGCACGGTAAACACCCGTATAAAGGGCCTCCCATGTATTCTGGATATCTGATTGAGTGGTAGGATAAGCATTGGTCGGAACGATACGGAAGTTCTCTGTAGAGCTTCCTTCCACCTGTTCGCAGTCCGTGCCCATATTCAGATAAAAAGACAAGTTCATCCCATAAGTAGCATCAACCGCTCCGGCCTGATATACTCCAAGCAGCACGGTTTCCGCCTCACTCGCGTCGTTCATATAATTGTTCTTTTCGATGTCTACATAATCCTCTTCATCCAAGGAGCATGACGTAGCAACTGTTGTCAGACAAGCAGCAGCAAACAGCATCGTATATAGATATTTCTTTTTCATCGTTCGATTGTTTTTTAGAATTGTAAATCAAGTCCAACAGTAAAGATACGGCTCTTCGGATAAGCTCCCCAGTCAAGTCCCGGAGTCATTGGGTTGCTGGCTGCCATGCTGACCTCCGGATCGTAGCCGCTATAACCGGTGATACAGAACAGGTTCTGTGCCTGAGCATATACACGCAGTTTGGAAACCTTAAATTTCTTCGTCCATTCGCGCGGGAAAGTATAGCCCAATGTCATCGTCTTCAGACGCAAGAATGAACCGTCCTCCACAAAGCGTGAATACACATCATTCGTTATATATCCGTCATATTTCGGCACATTATTTGAAGCATTGGTCGGACTCCAACGGTCTGCCACCTCAGCCAGCATATTCTTACGTCCCAAGCGAGATTGAGTAGAGAACAGTCTGGTTGCATTATACACATCATTTCCATAGTTGAACTGGAACATGAAGCTGAAGTCCACGCCATAGAAATTAAATGTATTGGTGATACCTCCATACCATTTAGGAAGTGCATTGCCGATTACCGTACGGTCATTTGTCGTAATTACTCCATCACCGTCCTGATCTTTGTATTTTACAACTCCCGGTTCCACTCCTTCAGTGTAACGCTGGTTGTCTGTTACTCCCGGCTTCAGAATCAGCTCACCGGTAGAAGCGCTCGTATAGAAGTCATCGCTCTGATAGATTCCGTCAAACTCATAACCGTAAATCAGGCCAAGCGACTCGCCTACCATCGCTACATAGTCGTAAGCCGTAAAGTTACTGTCGAAACCGGAACGTGCATACATGGCATCCACACCGTCAGCAAGAGCCTTCAGCTCATTGCGGATAAACGAAATATTGAAATTGGTCTGCCAAGTGAAATTCTTCCGTTCAATGTTCGAACTTGTAAGACTAAGCTCTATACCTTTGTTCTGTATCTTACCGATGTTCTGCATCTGAGATTCAAATCCAGTTACATGCGCCAACGACTGTGCAAGCAACAGGTCTTTCGTATTCTTGATAAAGAAGTCGGCAGTAACATTCAGGCGGTTGTCAAAGAAACCCAGATCCAGACCGAGATTCACTGTAGAAGAAGCCTCCCATTTCAGATTGGAGTTTCTCAGCTGCTTCGGCGTTAAAACGGTCACAACCTGATTGCCCACGCCATACTTTGTTGTTTCATAGAGGTCGAGTGAAAGGTAATTGGAAATCCGGTCATTACCAACCAATCCCCATCCGAAACGGAGTTTCATGTTTGAAATCCAGTCAATGCCTTTCATGAAGTTTTCTTCCGAAATACGCCATGCAGCAGAGAATGAAGGGAAATATCCCCACTTGTTCTTTGCAGAGAACCGGGTAGAACCATCGGCACGCATTGTCGCCGTCAAGAGATAACGGTCGTTATAATTATAGTTTGCACGGGCAAAGAAAGAAAGCAGCTTATTGTCCAAACGGCTCGAAGTGACACGGCTCGGGGTAGCTCCTACACCAAGATTGTCGTTTCCTAAATTGTCAAACGGGAAATCCATCGACTGCCCCAACAGATATTCTGTACCTCTGAATACAATTTCATGACCAAGCATCACATCGTAGCTGTGCTTCTTGATTTTCTGTTTCCACGTCAAGGTATTGCTGTTTGTCCAACTTACCTCACGAGTCATCTGGCTTTGTCCGTATGGACTCTGACCATTACGGTAAGCCTCCTTGGATCCGTCATGGTAAAAGACATCAGCACGCGTATTGGTCGTACGATACGTTCCTGAAACATTGGCAGTCAAGCCTTTGATAATCTCCCATTTAACAGCTGCGTTTCCCGACCACATTTCAGCTTTCCTATTGTTTGTCACATTTTCTGTCTGCATCACAGGGTTCACCTGCGCCAAACTTTCGCCGCTTTCCAGCAGTTCCGGGTCAATGGCAGTAGCAAGAAACTCTTCGTTCGTCATACGAAGACCTGCAGTAGGACGTGCGGTAAGAATCTGAGCCAACATGTTGAAACGCCCGCTGTCTCCCGATGTACCCTGTCCCCTGCGGTTAGTCATAGAATAGTTCACCTGTGCATTAAACGACAAACTCTTTGAAAGTTTCTGATCAAAACGAAGTTTGAAAGTCGTCTTGTCAAAACCACTGTTATTAAAAATACCGTCTTCTACATAACGTGAAAAAGTTCCTGCATACTTGCTCTGATCAGTACCTCCGGTAAGAGATACGCTATGCGACTGCGACCAAGTCGGATTAAATGTTTCATCCTGCCAGTCTACCGGTTCCACACCTATATAATCATCCAACGTTTGATAACGGTAAGGATTGCCATCCTCATCGTTACCTTCTCTATAATAGGTGTTAAGATACTGTGAGTTGATTTCTCCTTGAAGCTTCACAAACTCATACGGACTGAGCACATCCAGTTTCTTTGAAATATGACGGTAAGTAGCTGATCCGTTATAAGTGATTGTCGGCTTGCTCACCGTTCCCTGCTTGGTAGTAATCAATACGACACCGTTAGCCGCACGTGCTCCATAGATAGCAGAAGAAGAAGCATCTTTCAGCACTTCAATCGATTCAATATCTGCATCTGAAAGGTATTCGATATCATCCACCTGAAAGCCATCCACAATATAAAGCGGAGAAGCGTCGCCCGTCAAGGTTCCCACACCGCGAATGTTGATGTTGAATCCCGAACCCGGCGTTCCGTCAGTCTGCGTGATCTGCACACCAGCCACCTGGCCTGCCAACGCTCCGGCAACCGAGCTGCTCTGATAGCCTATCAAGTCTTCACCGCGGACAGAAGCAACCGATCCCGTCAAATCGCTGCGCTTCATCGAACCATAACCGACAACAACCACTTCATCCAGCAACTTGTTGTCCGGCTCCAGACGAACAGTAATATTATTCTGTCCCTTAAAAGTCATTGTCTTTGTCTGATAGCCGATGTAAGAGAAAGTCAGTTTGTCCCCCACTTTCACTTTCAGCGTGAACTTTCCGTCCATATCTGTCACCGTACCTCCCGTTTTTCCGGAGAATGCCACTGTAGCCCCTATCAAAGGCATATCCTGCTCATCAAGCACCACCCCGTTCAATGTTTTCTGAGCATACACACAGACTGTAAGAAGCAATGCGCAAAGTGTAAGCGCAAACTTCCGGCCTGTTGAATTTGATAAATGTATATGATTCATAATCGTTTCATTAATTGTTTTTATTATAAAGAAAACGGTTTCAAAATCTCCGGCCCTTTCCGGCATCCTGTCCCTTGATATTCTTCACCTACCGAAAACTTCTCGGAAAGAATATGCCGGAGATTTTTTTATTTTCTCTTATCAATTTAAACTCTTGTCAAGCCAGATGGCTATAGGACGAATTTCTGTTCCACCATTCACATTATTAATGTTTCCATCAACTGTAAAAGTCATTGTCATCATAAACACGCCATCAGCCCAACCATCGTCATTCCATAAATTCGGATTGACAACAACAGAGTATTTGTTTGAACTTCCTGATGTGTTATCCACATATCCTAATTTCCTAGACAAATTACTATGATCAATATCAGTTCCTCTAAAGAATCCCATGGGATCCTTCGACCCTGTACCTGCACCATAGGTAGTCCACAAATTTGTTAGGAATTGGTTGTCCGCAATAGCACCGCTTTCATGAGGTGTCCCGTCACTTCTCTTACCATTCAAGTTCCAATATTGGGGACTTCTCCGGTAATCTATCAAAAAGTTAGAAGCATCCGCTCCTCCAAGTACCGGCACACTTGAACGACCGCCCAATCTAGGACTTGTACGAAATACGAACGGAGTATATTCTAAAGTGATTCCGTTAACTTCTTTCGCATAATGGAAGAATACAGGTACCACATGCGAGTAAGAGAAATCATCCAATGTAGCCGTTGCTGTCACAAAAATTATCGGCATCTCTCTGGCAAAATTAGCCTCAGTTGTTCCTAAAGTCAGAACCCCAGTGTTACGATCGATACTAATACCTGCAGATTGAAATTTAGCTTCACTACTCCATGTCAAAGTAGCTCCACCATCTGGATTAAAGTCTGTTTTAGGAGCAATAGTTCCCATACTCTGTATTTCGCTAAGACTATGGAAACGGAACTGACTGGCTTCAGTTGTTTCATCCAAGCCCAGATTGTTTCCATATCGGATATAAGTGAAGTAACACGGGTGTTCATCCACATGCAGATTCATTGTTCCGGTAATTTCACCGACAAAATTGCTTGCTTTCACTACAACCGTATAATCACCCGGAGTTATTTCATGCATTTGCGCAGCTGAAATCACGCCGGTTTCCGAATCAATAGACAAATAATCCGCCAGACTTTCATCAAGGTTATCAAATGAATAAACCAATGCAGTCGTACCTCCTTCATATTCCGGAGATGCAGTAAACTCAATAAGACGTTGGGCACTCACGTTGCCATAAGACAAAGATATCGGTGCGCTCACCCAATCTACCACTGTAACCGTCAACGCATCTTCTCCAACGTACACTTCTCCTTCAGCAGAATACGCATTAGTTACGCTAACATCTACCGTATAAACATCATCAATCACAAAACCATGATCATCGCTCACAGTAATGATTCCGGTTGCTGCATCAATGCTGAACTTAGCCATCGCGCTTTCATCTTCCACACCATTCCTCTTTACTGCAACAATGGCATAGTTCACACCTTCTGCAGATCCGCGCAAAACAGGAGCTTCACTGGTGAATCCTCTCATCGGATGTTCTGATGTGCCGTCACCGGCTTCTACATAGCCGTCTGCATAACTTAAGCCGCGCGGAGCAGAAATGACATTCACCTGCAACGCATCCGTATAAATACCCAATTCACTGTTCGCATCAGCCGCACGTGTATTCAACTTCAAGTCAATTGTATATACACCGGGGACTAAATTCGTTTCAGTTGCTTCATCATGTCCCTTCACAATGGAGATTTCTCCCGTTTCCGATATAGCAAAAAGCGGATTAGCCGTATTGTCATAAATAACATCGCCACGACGCACATTGGATATGGCATACCCTGTGATGGTTATATGCTCTGCAGAGTTATCCGTTGTTACTTGCGCTGTCGGCATTTCTGCTTCGCTGTTTGCATCAAGAATATCATTGTAATCAGCGGTCAACAGATTCGGCTCAACTACAATTCCGTCAGGGACAGGCTTCAGAAAATTTACTTCTACAATATCAGGAAACGAATAGGTTGTACCTCCCGATACGCATGAAACAGATATCCGATACACTCCTACAGACAGGTTGTCCGTATTCAGAATCTCTATTGATCCGGACGAAGCATCAATCTGAAAGCTGTCACCTGTATAAGCCTCACCTTCTTCACCAAAAGTAATCCGCGTAATCGCAAAATCAGAAGGAGGAAGTCCCTTATATGAGGGGTTAGCGATAACATACCCCGACATGGACGGCGCTATATCAGTCATGCTGGTATAGTGCAACTGAAAGCCCGACGTGTCGACGGTTTCCGTGTCCTTGCAGGAAGTGGTTGACACCGCCATTAGGACAAGCATCAGGATTGCCAGAAACCCTGATGAAAAGTGTTGACGTTTTAGTTTCATTGTATGGATATTTAGTTAATGAATTATTACAATGTATATGAAAGGTCGAAAGTTTCACCGCCCACCGTCACCTGGAAAGCTGCACTTTCAGGATAAGTCACATCAGCAGGTGCGTCTGTAAACTTCGCCTTAATTTCCGTAGAAGGTACAGCAGTTCCATTATACGGATACAGAATCGTGATGATACGGTTCATTGATCCCGCAGGTTTACGTCCGTTAATACGCAGCCAGTCGCGCACTTCGCCTGTTGTCTGCCCTACCGTTTCAGAAACAGCCACATCACCCTTGTTCGTTGTCATCTCGAAATCCTGTTCATTATATGCAAATGCTTTGACAAGCAGGTTATTCCCGTCTTCAAATGCAGTATGTGCCTGCGCATATTTGGCCTCATCGATGGTTGCATCGCTTTTCTTCGGATTATTGTCTATAACAACATTCTGTCCTGCTTCAGCATACAGATGGAAATTTATGTTGAACTTGTTGTTCACATTTGTTTCTCCCGGTTCGCCGTGCATCTCATCCAACAATACGAAGAACGGCGTTGCTGCACTCTTCACAAAGAATGCCGTGCGGCGGTGATAAAAATTCCCTGCCATTGTTGCACTCCCTATAGACATACCTTGAGGATAAGAAAGGTTTTCCGTAACTATGGCGTCATAAACGCTTGTAGACTCATGCTTCAGCATCTCGCCCAACTGCTGGCTTTCCGGGAAATTGTTGTTTTGAATCGACACCGTATTGTGAATCATAGACTGCCGGTAAGTGCTGCGTTGAGTGCCTTCGTCATAAGAATAGCAACCAGCATCAGGGAAGAAATTGCGCCCCTTATACCACAGGCTGAATGTGCCGTTGTCTGGCTGGCAATGCCATGACTGGTCGGGGTTATAGTTGTTTTTCAACACCATCATAATCGGGTCGTTCCCCCAGTTGCGTAACATATAATAGCCGCTGGTAGCATAAGCCTTGCTTGTCCATGTGGGTTGAGTTCCTCCGTGAGATCCTCCCCATGACACATAAAGCCATTCATCATCTTCCGGGAAAAGAGCAGCATATTCCCTCATCCGGTTTCTCCATGAAGTTGTATAGGCACTGGCACGCGTATCATTCCAATTGTCAACCTGATAATTCGGATAGGCCAGGTCAAACACAAACTGCATGGACGATTTAAGACGGTCGACAATATCCCCATACAGAGGGGTAGACGAACCGTTCGCCTGTGCCGCTTCTGCCAAACTGACTACAGAAAGAAAATCAGAAATCGCTGAGATATGATAAGAAGGATCTAATTCATAATGCACGCCGTCTGCAAGCCATTGCTGATCCATCGCCTCATTGAGCATAGTGCAGCCTTCGTTTGTCCACTCTTGCGAATTTTTGAACTCTGGCATAAGAATTCCAGCAGTAGCCACAGACTGAGCCTGCGTAATGCGGATGTTTCCATCTGAATAATAATTCAGACGAACCATTTCCACATGATCAGCAAACGAATTAAGGAATGTGGTCAACAGTTCAGGAGTAAAATTGTCCGAGTATATATAATAAGGTAGAATATTAACCATCGTCAGCACACGTTCCGCAGTCTGAAGTCCTTTCCACTGATAAGAGTCGTTCTTGTAGTCCGAATCATTGACTCTCGGGTCATCGAATTTCACGTTAGGGCAAGGAAACGCATTCAACCAGCTGTTGTATACGTCTATCCATGACTGAATATATGTTTCGTTACGAGTTGAACGGTAAGTTTCAGCTTGAGCTTCCATCCACTGCCAGCGGTGTTGCTGGTAGCTGAACTCACGGCTTGTACCTTCCGGTTCCATATTCCAGTTTATTCCAGCATCTCCATTATCAAAAGAATAATACACTGCATCAGACTGCCCTGCCGTCCCTTCTTCGACAAAAGTTCCCACACGGAAACGATACCCGTTTTCTTCCAGAGCCTGGTCTGCCATCCGTTTCTCTGCGTCTGTAGGAGAAGGAGTTATCAGGTCTACTTCCGGATTGGATATGTTCCGGTTGCGGTAATAGTCTAATAAAGCAAGAGCGGCATAATACTGCTCATCTGCTTCATAGTGCTGTTTCACTTTTTCCAGACCTGGATAATCAAGATTGAGTTTGGCAAACACATCTCCTGTCACCACATCGTTCGGTTTGTTCTCGGGAGTGATTACCGGCTCCGCAATTTCTCCACCACTAAAGATTTCCTCATCATCGGTGCAAGCCGTCAAAGCCAAGAACCCGAACAGATACAAAAACTGTTTTTTCATAATAGTTTTATTGGTTAATAAATCATTTAATTCTTATGATACAAATTTAGATTTAATAAAACCTTCATCTTCATCGGTTTGTATTTGTTTTAGACAAATATGTATTCACAATATCAATTTTGTTTTAAAGGCTGTCACTTTTGTTGAAGCAAAATGAAAAATATCATCTTTTATACAAAAAAAACGCACCAATGATACCTCCTATTTCATTTCTAAGACAATATAAAAAAAACAACTCCGGAAAAAGTTCAAGGCCCCACGGACAAAACGAAAGGAACGTATTTGCCTGCCACTGACCACTCCATCCCGACGAGAAAAATCCACATTATTATCCCCTCAGCATTAGGCACAATGACAAACATCCATTATATTTGCAGAAAGACTCAACATTTAACTTTAAAAACACACAACCATGAAAAAAAGCTTTTTATTGGGCGGCATCTTCGTCCTTTCACTATGGGGCACTTCATGCCAACAGCCTGCGGCAACCGCCGACTACCGGATTGTACCTTGTCCGCAGCAAATAGACACAACGGCAAACAAGGGTGAATCGTTTGTTCTAAACAGCCGGACGAAAATCGTTTATCCGGAAGGCAACGAAAAAATGGGACGAAACGCACAGTTCCTGTCTGAATACATCAGCAAAATGGTGCATTTGAATCTTCAGACCACAACTGAAGCGAAAGACAACAACGTCATACTGCTGCAAACCGGCCTTGAATCTGATAATCCGGAAGCATACTCACTGAAAGTAACTCCTGACCAGATAATCATTCAAGGAGCCTCGGAAGCCGGAACATTCTACGGAATACAGACATTGCGCAAAACGCTTCCGGCAAGCGAAAAGAAAAGCAACGTGGAATTTCCATCCGCAACAATAGAAGACAGTCCACGCTTCGGATACAGAGGAGCACACTTCGATGTAGCTCGCCATTTCTTTACAATCGAAGAAGTAAAAGAATATATTGACATGATGGCTCTCCACAACATGAACCGCCTGCACTGGCACATCACTGATGACCAAGGATGGAGAATCGAAATAAAAAAATATCCCAAACTGACGGAAGTGGGTTCGCAACGTGAAGAAACGCTGATCGGACATGCGAGCGAAAGGCCGGAGCGCTTCGACGGAAAGCCCTATGGAGGATTCTACACACAGGAAGAAGCCAAAGAAATCGTGGCGTATGCAGCAGAGCGTTACATCACAGTCATTCCAGAAGTCGATCTTCCCGGACACATGCAGGCTGCCCTGACTGCTTATCCGGAGCTTGGCTGCACAGGAGGCCCGTATAAAGTATGGACTAAATGGGGAATATCCGAAGAAGTTCTATGCGCCGGCAATGACAAGGTGCTTCAGTTCCTCGACGACGTATTCACCGAAATCATGCAGGTATTCCCGGCACAATACATCCATATCGGCGGCGACGAATGTCCGAAAGTGCGCTGGGAAAAATGCCCCAAATGTCAGGCACGGATCAAGGCAGAAGGCATCAGAAGCGACAAAACCCATACAAAGGAACAGTATCTTCAGACATTCGTAATGCAGCACGTGGCTTCTTTCCTTGAAAAACACGGAAGAAAAATAATCGGCTGGGACGAAATGCTGGAAGGAAACGCAATACCCGGAGCAACCATCATGTCGTGGAGAGGAGAAAAAGGCGGCATCCAGGCTGCTCAAAGCGGACACGATGTGATCATGACACCCAACACTTATCTCTATTTTGATTATATGCAAAGTAAAGACAAGGAAAATGAACCGCTGGGAATAGGCGGCTATATCCCGGTCAAGAAAGTATATGAATACAGTCCGATACCGGAGTCACTCTCCGTTGAAGAAAGCAAGCACATCATCGGTGTACAGGCCAACCTGTGGACGGAATATATCGCGACGTTCGACCACGTACAATACATGGTTCTTCCACGCTGGGCTGCCTTGTCAGAAAACCAGTGGACTTGTTCATCCCATAAGAACTACCGTGATTTCCTGAACCGGCTGGAAGCGCTGATGCGAGTGTACAAGGCAGAAGGATATAATTTTGCCAAACACGTTCTGAGCGATCCGGACTTCCCCCAACAGCCGCAGGCTGAAGAAATGGAATAAACATATTTCCCAACAGAAAGAGGTGTGCCGAATGAAAGGCTGATTTTCATTTCGGCACACCTCTCAAAGAAATCTCAGGAAATCACAGACCAGTTTACATTTTTCTTGCGCAGCTCTCTTAGCTGCCTCCATACAATGGCATTTTCCGGACGTTCTCCGTTGGGATCAGAATCAAGCAGTCTTTCGGCTATATCACGCACATATTGCAGAAGCTGGCCATCCTTGGCTATATCAGCGACCTTCAAGTCAAAAGCCACGCCGCTCTGTTGCGTCCCTTCCAGATCGCCGGGCCCGCGCAATTTCAGATCAGCCTCCGCAATCTCAAAGCCATCGTTTGTCTGCACCATGATTTCAATGCGCTTCCGCGTGTCTTCCGTAAGCTTATAGCCGGTCACCAGAATGCAGTAAGACTGATCCGCACCCCGTCCCACACGCCCGCGCAACTGGTGAAGCTGGGACAGCCCGAACCGTTCAGCATTCTCAATCACCATTACAGATGCATTCGGAACATTCACTCCGACTTCTATCACCGTTGTAGCCACCATGATCTGCGTTTCATTCCGCAGAAAACGCTGCATCTCTTCATCTTTTTCCGCCGGCTTCATCTTGCCATGCACCTTGCTCACTTTATACTCCGGAAATGCCTCGCAAATATGCAGATAGCCGTCCTCCAAGTTCTTGATATCCATCTTTTCGCTTTCCTGAATCAAGGGATACACTACATAAACCTGCCTCCCCTCCTGTATTTGCTTCCGCATGAAAGCATACATACTGGCACGACGGTTGTCGAACTGGTGAACAGTCTGTATCGGCTTTCTTCCGGGGGGCAGTTCATCGATAACAGATACATCAAGGTCGCCATAAAGCGTCATTGCCAGCGTGCGGGGAATAGGGGTGGCCGTCATCACCAGCACATGGGGAGGCGAAACATTCTTAGCCCACAGTTTGGCGCGCTGAGCAACGCCGAAGCGATGCTGCTCGTCTATCACGACAAGACCAAGCGAAGAGAACCCCACCGTATCCTCTATCACCGCATGGGTGCCTATCAGGATATGCACGTCACCTGTCAGCAGGTCGCGCAGAACCGTTTCCCGCCTTTTCCCTTTAATGCTGCCTGTAAGCAGTTCCACCCGCACATCCATTCCGGCAAGGAAACGCGTGATGGTTTCATAATGCTGAGTTGCAAGAATTTCCGTAGGAGCCATCATACAGGCCTGATAACCGTTGTCCAAGGCTATCAGCATGGTCATCAAGGCAACAAGCGTCTTTCCGCTCCCCACATCCCCCTGCAACAGGCGGTTCATCTGACGGCCGCTGCGCATGTCTTGCCTCATTTCCTTTATCACCCGCTTCTGCGCACCAGTCAGTTCAAAAGGCAGGTTCTTTGAATAGAATGTATTGAAAATCTCTCCCACCCGGCCAAACACCAGACCGCGGAACTTGTTTCTCCGCTCTTTCGTATACCGCAGGATATTCAACTGTACGTAAAAGAGTTCTTCGAACTTCAGACGATAACGCGCCTTGCGAAGAAATTCCGGATTACGCGGGAAATGAATATTATGCAACGCATCAGTCAGCGGCATCAAATGATAGGCGGCCACCAGCGACGGGCTGAGCGTTTCATCAAATGCGTCTTCTTTCAGCAGGGCAAAAAGATTCTTCATCAGTTTCTGGACGGCATGTGAGTTCAGGCTGTGACGCTTCATCTTCTCCGTTGTATTATAATACGGTTCAAGCCCCATCTCGCTCAGCTTCAGGTCTGCCGCAGGATCAATGTCCGGATGCGCCACATTGATGCGTCCGCTAAAGACAGTAGGCTTGCCGAACACGATGTACTCTTCGTTAGCCTTATACTTCCCTTCAATGTATTTCAACCCCTGAAACCACACCAGATCTATCACGCCCGTGCCGTCGGTAAAATGCCCCACCAGCCTCCGCTGGCGTCCTTCTCCAAACGTTTCAAAGCTCAAGATACGTCCACGCAACTGGATATAAGGCATATTTCCGTCAATCTCCCGAATCAGATACAGACGGCTTCTGTCTACATACTTATACGGGAAATAATACAGCAGATCCTTGAAAGAACATATACCCAGTTCTTTGTTCAGAACAGCCGCACGCTGAGGTCCTACCCCCTGCAAGAACTTTATGTCGCGTGTAGATAGATCAATCATCAGTCTTTTATGAGTGCCTCCGCCATTTTCAGATCAAAAGGAGTGGTCAGCTTGATGTTCTCCCGGTTGCCCGGAACCAGATACACCGGATGCCCCAATGCTTCGACCACAGAAGCATCGTCTGTGAATTGGGGAACATAATCCTGAGCGTATGCCTGCTTCAAAAGTTTCACTGCAAAAACCTGGGGAGTCTGCACAAGCCTGTAATCGCTGCGAGGAACCGTTTCACTTCCTCCGTCCGGCAACAGACGGCGCACTGTTTCCACCACATCTATGACCGGAACAACGGCCTCCCTGCTTTCAGCCTGACGATAACACTCCGCTATCACCTCGGCCGATACAAACGGACGCACACCATCGTGTACACCCACCATCCCTTCTTCGCCAGGAATCAGTTCCAACCCGTTTTTCACCGAATGGAAGCGCGTTTCTCCCCCTGAAACAACCTTATGCGGAACATGAAAGCCATGTTCCGCACACAAATGCTTCCAGCAGGACTGCTGTTCTTCCGGAAGCACCACAATCAGTTCCATCCCCTTGTCCCAGGAATAAAACGCTTCAAGCGTACGCATAAGAACCGGCTTGCCCTTCACAGAAAGAAACTGCTTGGGCACACTGCCCCCCATGCGTACACCTTTGCCACCTGCAACAACTATCAGGTATTTTTTCATCAGGCAAACAGCATTCCCGATTTAACTTCCTGCGCCTTTGACTCTCCCGCAAGCTTTGCCAGCAAAGCGAAGCCAAACTCAGCAGCTGCAGCCGGGCCTTTGCCAAGGATGAAATTATCACATGCTTCTACCATGTTGCCTGTATATTCAGCCCCTTCCAGATATTTGTCGAAGCCGGGATAGCAGGTAGCCTTCTTGCCTTTCAGCAGTCCGCGTTTTCCATATACCATCGGAGCCGCACAAATAGCAGCCAACGGCTTGTTTGCTGAAGCAAAATCCATGATCAGTTTGCCCAGTCCTGCATGAGCGTCCAGATTGGCAGCTCCCGGCAGTCCGCCCGGCAATACAACCATCTCCACGTCATCCCCTTTCAGGTCTTCAAACAACATATCCGCAACTACAGGAACTGCATGCGCACCTGCAACCGTCCTGTTTCCCGTAACGGAAACCGTCTTCACACTCAGTCCGCCACGACGCATGATGTCTAACGGCAACAATGCCTCAGATTCTTCGAATCCTTCTGCCAAAAAAATACAAACTGCTTTCATATTCATATGTTTATAAGGTTCTACAATTCTACTTCAGCTTGAAATAATACGTTATTGTTCCGCTTTGGTTGTCCACTCCGTCAACCGCATTAAAGCGTGCTTTTTGGGCAGCCTCCAGCGCAGCCCGGCGCAAAGCCGGATTCACCGTATTGGTACGCTTGTTGATGCTTGTGCGGATAACCGCCCCTTCGGGATTAACAACGATAGTCACCACCACGCGGCCTTCATCCTGGACATTATAGACAGGCACCGGCAATGCGCCTGTACCCAGCGAACGCCCCTGAAGGTCATACACTCCGATTCCGCCGGTTCCCGAAGGCTTCCCTTCGCTGCTGTTTCCTGCCGCACTTCCCTGACGGTGCGTCCCGTGTCCGTCGCCCGCAGCCCCCATCTTCGAGCCTTTGCCGAAAGCCCCGGCTATCTTGTTTGCAGCGGCCTGCGCCATGGCACGTTCCGCCTCGGCACGCTTTTCGGCTTCGGTCTTCTCCTTCGGCTTCTTCACAGCCTCAGTTTCAGGCTCTTTCGCTTCCTCTTTTTTCTTTTCGGTTTCCTTTTCAACCTTCATGGGCGAGTCGTCCTCCTGCGAAATCATCGGACGGTCGTCCACTTCCGCTTCACTTGCCTCTTCCGGGGCAGGCATCACATCCACTTCAGTCAGCGAATAAGCCTCTTCCTCCCCCGTTCCCGATTCCGCATCGCCGAGCATAACAGGCACGCCACCTTCTTCCTGCTCCTGCGGAACAGAAAACTTCAGAAGGAAAAGCAGCGCCAGCACAGCCAAATGAAGCGCCGCCGTACATACGACTCCCGTTACCTTGCTTCGTTTCATTCCGGTCATTTACTCTTGTCCGGCCGCCTTGTGGCCAGCACCATCTTAAAATGATTTTCGTTTGCAATATTCAGCACACGCACTATTTCCCTATACGGTATCGACTCGTCGGCATAAAGAGCCACATACATTTCCGGCTCCTTTTGCGCGCATTCCTGCAGAAAAGCAGTCAGTTCGTCTACCCCGAGCGGCATTTCATCTTCGTTGCCGAACGCTCCGTAATAGTTGAGGTTCTTGTCGATGATCACCCTCGCCATCGGTTTGGCCGACGTCTGTTCAGAGCCTTGAGGCAGAAGCACCTTGATGGCATTCGGCGAAACCATTGTCGAAGTAATCATGAAAAATATCAGCAGCAGGAAAATGAGGTCCGTCATGGACGACATATTGAACACCGGCGATATTTTTTGTCTTCTTTTCAATGACATACTTCAGAATTTAAGAGTTTGGTTCGTTCAGCAGATCCATGAAAGCCATGGTCTTTGCCTCCATCTGATTCACCACCTTATCTATGCGGTAGACCAGATGATTATAGGCAAACATCACCGCAATGCCCACAATCAGACCGCCCACGGTAGTGATCATGGCCTCGTAAATGCCGCTCGACAACAGCGTGATGTCAATGTTGTTTCCCGCATTCGCCATATTCCAGAAGGCACGCACCATACCGGTTACTGTTCCCAGAAACCCCAGCATCGGCGCTCCGCTGGAAATGGTTGCCATAATCGAAAGCTTGTCCTCCAGTTTCGCCACCTCGATGTTTCCGGTGTTCTCAATGGCCGCCTGGATGTCTGAAACAGGGCGTCCCATGCGTTTGAGTCCCTTTTCTATCATACGCGCGGAAGGCGTATTGGTCATCCGGCAATAGTTGAGAGCCGATGTCATGTCGTCCGACTTCACATAGTCGCGTATGCGGTCCATGAACAGCGGATCATCCTTTGCCGCCTTGCGTATTGTCACCGCACGTTCAAAGAAAATATAGAACGCGATGACCGACATCACGGCAAGCACAATCATAATCCAGCCTCCCTTGCAGGCCATATCCCAAAGATTCATCTGAGGTTCGCCGGCAGTAACAGGCGTGAGTACCGGATTTTCACCGGCTACAGTTTCAACGGCAGCCTGGGCTGCCGCAAGTACAGTAAGCATCATAATCCCTTAAGACAATTTTGTTCGTCACTCTTTTTATGGTTCAAAATACAGCAGACGCAAATCCGTTTTGCACGAAAATTGCTATCTTTGCGTCTACGATATGCAAAGTTAGCAGGTTTTACGAGAAACTTGCCATAACACCCCTAAAAAGATTGATAAAAGCAACAAAATATATGCAACCAAACATGAAGTTCGCCCTTTTCGGGAACACTTACCAAGAACACAAATCTGCACATATAGCCAACCTGCTGGACATCCTGCGCCGGAAAGAAGCGCAAATCTGCATCAGCAGCGAATTCTACTATTTCCTGAAGCACCACACACGGGCAGACCTCGGCGGACTGGAAGTGTTTGACGGGAACGACTTCCATGCCGACATGGCCCTGAGCGTAGGCGGAGATGGAACTTTTCTGAAAACGGCCAGCCGGGTAGGAAACAAGGGAATACCCATCCTCGGAATCAATACCGGACGGCTGGGATTCCTGGCCGCCATATCGCCCGACCAGATGGAAGAAACCTTTGAAGAAATCTACCGCGGAAAGTATCTCGCCGAACCCAGACGGGTACTCAAGCTCACCAGCAACGGCCAGGTGCTGAAAGGCTACCCCTACGGACTGAACGAAATAGCCGTGCTGAAACAGGACAGTTCGTCGATGATTACCATCCGGGCCTACATAAACAACGAGCCGCTCAACGTGTATCAGGCCGACGGACTGATCATTGCCACACCTACAGGATCTACGGCCTATTCGCTCAGCGTGGGAGGACCGGTCATGGTTCCGCAAAGCGGCACCATCAGTCTGACCGCCGTAGCTCCTCACAGCCTCAACGTCCGTCCGATCGTGCTGCGCGACGACTGGGAAATAACCCTTGACGTAGAAAGCCGGAGCCATAACTTCTGGGTTTCCGTCGACGGAAGAAGCGAAACCTGCAGGGAAGGAACCCGACTGACCATCCGGCGCGCCGAATACTTCATACGCATCGTGAAACGGTGCAACCACTCCTTTTTCAACACGTTAAGGGAAAAGATGATGTGGGGAGCCGACAACAGACAATAAAAAAACAACGGGAAGCTCCGAAAAACTTCCCGTCATCTTTATCTCTTCACTGCAGTGATACGATCTCCTCACTCCAGTGATGCAATCTCTTCACTCCAGTGATACGAACTCCTCACTGGAGTGAAGAGGTAAAAATATCCTTATTTCTCAGGGCTGACGCATTAAAAAGAATATTGATTATTAGGTACTTATTATTCAGCATATACTGATTTTATAGGTAAAAAACAGCCTTTTTATCAGGCTTTAGTATATTTCTAAATATCAGATACTCTGAATATCAATGACTTTAGTAATGCGTCAGCCCTGCCTTATTTCTTTATATTGGCCTCCTCAAGCCCGTAATGTTTCTTCGCGTCTTCCGAACGGAGCATCAAGGCTATCACGATTGCGCACAGCCCGAAAAGAGAGAAGATAGCCATCGGAACCGTATAGTCATACCCCGTAATGGTTCCGGAAGCGTCGCGCAAGGTCGCAAAGCGGTCGATCACCCATCCGATCAGCCAAGGCACAGCCATCAGACCGATATTCTGGATGTAAAAAATGATGGCATAGGCAGAACCCAACTGCTTCAAGGGAATGATTTTAGGAACAGAAGGCCACATGGCACTCGGCACGAGAGAAAAAGCGATTCCAAGCACAACCATCACAATCACGGCAAACCACCAGTAGTCGAGCACTGGAAGGGTAAACAAAATATGCACCACGGTAAGCATGACCGAACCGATAAGCATCAACGTAGCCCCTTTGCCGATACGGTCGTACAACGACCCGAACAGGGGGGTCAGCAAAATGGTTCCGAACGGAAGCAAAGCCGGAATCAGTCCGGCAAACGATTCGGGAACGCCATACTTGAAGATCATCAGCTTGGTTGCGAACTTGAGGAACGGGAACACGCCGGCGTAAAACATCAGGCACAGCAACGTGATCAGCCAGAAGCCCCTGCTGCCGAATATCTGCTTCAGGTCGGCCATTCTGAAGCCTTCCTCTTCCTTTTCTCCCGCTTCCTGACGCACAGCAACTTCCGAAGCATCCTCCTTGCGATCCATCACGCAATATACCATATAAGAAACAAAACCTACACACAGGGCAATGGCTCCGAACAACACCGGATAAGAAACAGCCCCCATCATCCGTGCGACAGGCAGGCTTACCCCCAGCGCTATCGCTGTTCCGATACGCGCCATAGCCACTTGAAGCCCCATTGCCAAGGCCAGTTCCTTGCCCGTAAACCATTTCACGATCACTTTCGATACGGTAATTCCGGTAATTTCAGCTCCCATGCCGAACACCGCAAAACCGACAGAGGCAAGCGCCACCTGCATGTTCATTCCAAAAAGCATCGAGCCTCCGAAATCCGTAGACAACGCATACCATTTGATGAGCGCTCCCGCCAGCATCAAGCCGCACGACAATGTACCGGTAAAGCGGATTCCCATCTTATCCAGAATCAGTCCGCCGAAGAAAAGCATCAGCAGAAACACGTTTATCATGCCATAGGCACCGGAAAAGAATCCATATTCCGTACTCGACCATCCTTCTCCTTTCGCCACGGCGCTGACCGTTTTCTCCATCTCCGTCTGTATGCCGTCAACCGAATCCATATACTTGAGGTTCATCCCTTCCTCCAGCTTTTCCACCGCCAGTTCAGGTTCTGACAGGGCGCTTGCCGCTGAAAAAAGCTTCACCTTGGTTATCAGACTGTCAGCAGACATCGACGTATCGTCCGTAAAGTACACTACCTTTCCCTGAGTTGTCAACAAATTTTCCAAAGGGGACATCACATCGGTCAAGAAGTAACCGCACATCATTGTAAACGAAACGATCAGCATGGCCGACCAGCGCGCCGTCTTCGAATCGCTCAACTTTTTCTGGATATGTTCTTTCATCTTTTAATTTTATGTTTTAATTTGATATTTATCCTAAAAAAACGCACAAAGATAATGATTTTTCCGGCTTTTTTCTTTCAATTTCCAAATTAAGTTCTAACTTTGTTGTCAATACATAAAAAACGAGATATAAAACGGACTTATAACTCAATTAAAATTTGAATGCGTATGAAAAAAACAAGAATGACAGTTCTGTGCGCCGTATTAAGCGGAAGCCTGCTCTGCACATCCTGCATCGGCTCCTTCGGGCTCTGGAACAACCTGAAAGATTGGAACCAAAGTATCGGAAATAAGTTTGTGAACGAAGTTGTTTTTCTGGCCTTCCACCTCATCCCGGTGTATGAAGTGGCATATATAGCGGATGTCATCGTTCTGAACTCCGTGGAGTTCTGGTCGGGCTCAAACCCGCTGGCTGATGTCGGAAAGGTAAAGACCGTGAAGGGCGAAAACGGCGAATACATGGTACGCACCAACGAAGACGGGTATACCATAACGAAGAAAGGCGAAGAAGACAAGCCGCTGGACCTGGTTTACAATGCAGAAAACCGCACATGGAACGCCGTCACCTCTGAGGGCGAAAGCTATGAACTGATTACGATGAACGAAGACGGAACCATCACGTTCAAACAGGCGGACGGCACTCCAATGACTGTATCTCCCGACTTGCAGGGACTCGCCACTGCACGTGCGGCCAGCGGACAATCATTGTTTCTTGCAGCAAGATAAAAAACTTTTCTAAAAAGACAC
This sequence comes from Bacteroides sp. ET225, assembly GCF_024733745.1. Taxonomy (NCBI): domain Bacteria; kingdom Pseudomonadati; phylum Bacteroidota; class Bacteroidia; order Bacteroidales; family Bacteroidaceae; genus Bacteroides; species Bacteroides sp. ET225. The sequence goes on from NZ_JANRHN010000010.1 coordinate 92,781, forward strand.
TCCATCATAAAGGCTTTCAAACGAGGTTCAACCTTTCTTTGAAAGCCTTTTTTTGAGCTTAAGCCGTAAACATTTATGCGAAAACTTCTGGCACTCATCTTCCCGCTATTCATGTGGATGGGACTCTGGGCGCAGACCTATCCCAAGGCTATCTTTCCGGGCGACTATCCCGACCCCACCATTCTGCGCGACGGAAAGGACTATTACATGACGCACTCTCCGTTCTATTACGCGCCGGGGTTCCTCATCTGGCATTCGCAGAACCTGGCAAACTGGAAACCTGTCTGCCGGGCCGTGCCCGAGTACGAAGGTTCGGCGATGGCTCCTGATTTGGTGAAGTGCAACGGCAAATACTACATTTATTATCCTTCAGACGGAGTGAACTGGGTGGTCTGGGCCGATGACATACGTGGCCCGTGGAGCAAGCCTGTCCGACTCGACATCAAAGGCATCGACCCGGGACATGTGGTGGGCGAGGACGGGAACCGCTACCTGTTCACCAACAACGGCCGGGTGACTCCGCTGACGGATGACGGACTGAAAGTGGCCGGAGAAAGCCGGAAAGTGTATGACGGATGGAAATATCCAAAGAACTGGGTTACAGAAGGAAATGACATGTACCTGGAATCTCCCAAGCTGGTCAAGAAGGACGGATATTATTACATGGTATCGGCTGAAGGCGGAACTGCCGGACCCGCAACCAGCCACATGTGCGTGGCCGCCCGCTCGAAAAGCATCTTCGGCCCGTGGGAAAACTCGCCCTACAACCCGATAGTGCATACCTACAGCAGCAAAGAAAGGTGGTGGTCGAAAGGGCACGGCACACTGGTGGATGATGCAGACGGAAACTGGTGGATCGTATACCACGCCTACGCGAACGGCTACCACACGCTGGGACGCTCCACCCTCATCGAACCGGTTGAATGGACATCCGACGGATGGTTCCGCACGGCCCGAACCGCTCCGTCCGACCTTCCGGAAGGACAGGCGGTCATGGAACTCTCGGATGACTTCAGCACCCCCCAGCTCGGCCTGCAATGGACATTCTGGAAGGAATATGCCCCGAACGCTCTGAGCATAAAGAACAACACGCTGGAGGTAAGCGGGAAAGGGGAATCTCCTTCGGACGGACGCCTGCTGCTTGCCACCGCCACCGACAAGTGCTACGAAACACAGGTGGAAATCACAACCGGCAAAGGAAACCAAGGAGGCCTCCTGCTCTACTATAACGAAAAGGCGTACGCCGGAATCGTTTCAGACGGAAAGACCTTCACCGTCTATCGGGGCGAAAAAGAGCCTCTGACAAAGCCCAGCATATTCGGAAAAACATTCATCGCCAAAATCCTGAACCAGGGGAACAGGCTGACAATATCCGCAAGCAAAAACGGCAAGGGATGGACTACGATTCAGACTGTACTTGCTGAAAATCTGGATGTATCGTCATTGAACCACAATGTATACAAGGGCTTCCATGCGCTCCGTCCGGCACTTTACTCGGGCGGAAAAGGCAAAGCATTCTTCAGAAACTTCCTCTACCGCAATGCCATTCCGCAGGAAAAGGATATGAGGGCTTATCTGATGGTGTTCCATCGGGACGAAACGCACGGACTCTATATGGCCGTAAGCCGCGACGGATATACTTTCACCGCAGTGAACGAAGGACAACCCGTGCTTGCCGGGGACACCATCGCCAGCCAGCACGGCATCCGCGACCCGCATATCTTCCGCGGACCGGACGGTGCCTTCTACCTTGCCATGACCGACCTGCACGTGTTCGCCCGACGGGACGGATACCGTGATACGGAGTGGGAACGGCCCGGCGAAGCATACGGATGGGGAAACAACAGAGGGCTTGTCCTGATGAAGTCGTGGGACCTGATCAACTGGAGCAGAGCGAACATACGCTTCGACCAGCTTTCGGCAGGACTGGGAGAAATCGGATGCGTATGGGCTCCGGAAGTTGCCTACGATGATGAAAAAGGGAGGCTGATGATTTACTACACCATGCGCTTCAAGAATGAGCAGAACCGCCTCTACTACGTATATGTCAACGATGACTTCAACCGCATCGAAAGCATGCCCCAAATACTGTTTGAATACCCGATGGACAACATCTCTGCCATTGACGGCGACATCACCAAAGCAGGCGGCAAATATCACCTGTTCTATGTAGCGCACGACGGAAACGGAGGCATCAAACAGGCCGTTTCCAGCCGGATGGACGGAGGCTATGAATACGATCCACGCTGGTATGATTTCGAGCCGAAGGCCTGTGAAGCCCCCAACGTATGGAAACGCATCGGAGAAGACAAGTGGGTGCTTATGTACGATATCTTCAGCATCCATCCGCACAATTTCGGATTCGCTGAAACAAGCGACTTCATAAACTTCAAGAATTTGGGACACTTCAATGAAGGTGTGATGAAAACCACGAACTTCACGTCGCCGAAGCACGGCGCCGTCATCCATCTGACCAAAGAGGAAGCGGACAGGCTGGTGAATTATTGGAAAGAAAACCAACGGAACTATGACCGGACACGGTTTCTGAAAAAAACGGAATAAACTGACAGAAAATAAGGTGCATAAGGCCTCTCATAAAGCGTTATGCACCTTGCTT